>CABHPA010000048.1 GCA_902168245.1 Candidatus Melainabacteria bacterium | reverse complement strand
ACCACCAGGAAGCTTTTGCTCAAGGCATCGTGCATACCAACAATATCGAGAGCTTTTGGGCCACTCTTAAGCGTGGTGTGACTGGCATTTACCACCACGTTTCAGTGAAACATTTGCAGGACTACGTGAACGAGTTCTGCTTCCGTTATAATAATAGAGAGAATACCGGGATGTTTGATTTAGTGTTAAAACAAGCGGTGATAGCGTAATGAGTGTACAAAGTCCATCCATGCCGATATTCAGGACTTTACAATAGTAGATGAGCCTAAAATGGGGTTTATACTGGCTGAGGTTAAGGATTATCTAGCCGCAACCTTAGAAGCCGCAGAGCAACTTGATAGTAAAAGCCACGTCATTGTCGGTATTCTGGCTACAATTGTTACCGGCTTGATTGGGGTGGTAGCGTTTCAATACTCTCCGAAGTTAGGCTTCTGGGGTCAACATCTTACTGTCAATGTTTCTCTGATTGGTGCGGTAATTTATACGCTTGCTAATGTCCTGTTTTTGTTTGGCATCTGGCCTAAGCAATACCGGGTTCAAGGTAACACGCCGGAAAATATCTTGACTACGCAAGCATGTAATCAAGATTTAAGATTCCTGATGTTTAATGAAATCTGGGATTATCAGGCTAGAATTTCGCAAAACAACAGAACGAACCAACGCAAAGCACAATTTGTGCATTGGGGGTTGGTATTAATCTTTTGTTTCCCGGTAGTGGCAATATTGATGATTGCCTTTACCCGCTAACTGTTGCTACGGCCACGGGTAACAGGGGGACTACTCGGATTAGGCGGATTAGGGGTGGTGCCACTACCCTGATTATTAGCTGATGGACGAGGAATTGCATGATCAGTTGTCGACCGTTTAGCTGGGACACTGGGTTGGGGCCGTTGACCTTGGTTTAAATTCTGCCGCTCTGGTTCACGCTTATTAGCCATGTGCTATAATGCCTCCAAAATCAGATAAAAATTCAGCCCTTCGCACTACGAATGCAGGGGCTTTTTATTTGAAATCCATTATAGCAGAGGTGTGGAATTTAGTACACTAAGGGATGATTCCGAAATTAATTCTAATAAAGGCACATTCAATGACGAACGTACACAGTACTGTCGTGGCGTTTTTATGCGCCCTTTTAATACTACAGCCCACCACCGCCCATGCGGAGAAAGCCCCTTCGGCATCCAGCGCCGCCCCGACGGAGCAGACATCCCCCGCCCCAAAAGAAGCGCCTGTCCTGCAGTCAAAAGTAACGGTCAGTTCCCCATTAACATTAGAAGCGGCCATTGCCATCGCAACCAGCCATTACCCGTCCATTCGGGTGGCGGCAGCCCAAATAGCGGCAGCCCAAGGGCAAGTCGATGTCGCCAAAGTCGCCTATATGCCCAGAAGCGATTTTTTCTGGCAAAACAACTGGGCCACCGCCAACCAGCAAACAGGACTCTTTTTTCCCATGCCCGGCTTATTACCCGTGGCTGGCGGCCACAGCTCCCAAAACTGGCAAACAGGATTTGGCAACTACGGCGGCCTTGTCAACAGTTGGACAGTCTATGACTTCGGCTACCGAAAAGCCAGGCTGACCGCCGCAAAAACCGGCGAGAGCGTAGCCCAGACAAACCAGAAGTTAACTGAATTTGACGTAGTGGCGGCTACCGCTAACGCTTTTTTGCAGGCAGTTACGGCCCAAAGCCTGGTTAAAACGGCTGAAGCCGATTTTAAACGCTTCAGGGTACTGTTAACCATTGTATCGACCCTAGTCAAAAGCGGCCTGAGGCCCGGCGCCGATCAATCCCGCGCGCTGGCCGACGTGGCCCAGTCGGAGACCCGGTTGATTCAGGCAAGACAGCAGGCAAAACTAGGGTTGATTCAACTGGCGCATACGCTGGGCATGGCCGGGGAAGAAATCAGCATAGACGCCGAACCGTTTTTAACGTCCCCACCGGAGCGCAAGCCGATTAACCTGGACATTGTCAGCCACCCTGCGGTTCAGGCTGAAGTTGCCACCATTCAGCAAATTAGGGAGGAAAAAGCGGCGCTATCCAAATCATTCCTGCCAAAACTGAATGTGCTGGGAGGCATTATGAGCCGGGGCAGCGGTTTTGGGGATCAGGAAAAATACCTGGGCGGCCTGAAAGGCACTTATCCCAACATGATGAATTTTGCATTGGCAATGACCGTAAACTGGACGCCTTCCGACATATTCGACGCCCATGCGAAGGACAAGGTGGCACAAGCCAATATCGATGCGGAAAAAGCCAAGTATGACGAACTGATTGAGCAGCTTAAAACGGCGGATGCTCAATCCGTGGCCCTGACCGAATCGGCTACGGCGATCGCCGAGCATACGCCGATTCAGGTTGAAGCCGCCAAAATGGCGAATTTACAGGTAACCCAACGATACAGGGCAGGTCTTGCAACTTTGGTGGACGTGGCTGAAGCCCAGAAGGTTCTCACCCAAGCCGAGGTGGACGATTCGCTGGCAAAGCTGGGGGTCTGGTCCGCCTATCTCGGCTGCTCGGAATCCAAAGGCTCACTGCAACCTTTTATGTCATTGGTTCATCAATACCAAAGCCTGCACCTGGATCCGGCCCACTCAGGAATCCAGCCGGAATCAGCGCAGCCCGCAACCACCGGGGAGCAGGTCTATCCTACCACCCTGACCCCAAGCCAGTTGAACCCAGGGCAGCCTAACCCGGTCAGCCTCAGCCCCGTGCTGGTAAAACCCAATAGCCAAAACATGATCAATCCGGGCGCGGCAAGCCAGAACAGCCTGGAGCTGCCTAGCCTGAACCAGTCCAAAGGCGCGCCTCTCAGCCCTGAACAGTTAAAGAATAATCCTCAAATCGAAAGCGGGGTAAAATAACATGCAATTCGTCATCACTGCGCTAAGAAGACCAATTACCCTGCTGGTCGCCCTTATGGCGATTGTCCTGGTCTCTATTATGGCCATGACCAAAATGCCAATCGATATCTTTCCCTCCCTGGGCGTTCCTGTCATTTACGTTTCCCAGCCGTACGGTGGCCTGGACCCCACCCAGATGGAAGGACATGTCGCCAAGTTTTACGAAGACCAGTTTCTCTACGTGAGCGGGATTAAATCAATTGAAACCAAGAATATCCAGGGAGAAGCCCTGTTCAAGCTGAGTTTTTACGCCGGTACCGATATGCCCGCCTCCATGGCGGAAGTCATCGGGGCGATTAACCGGGCGAAAAACTCAATGCCGCCCGGAACCGTCCCTCCTCAGGTCATCCGTTTCGATGCCGGAAATATTCCCGTGGGCGAATTGGTGCTTTCCAGTAAAACCCGCAGCGTGGGTGAAATCCAGGATATCGCAAGCATCCGGGTTCGCCCCATGTTCGCTTCCTTGCCGGGTGTCTCTTCCCCGCCACCGTTTGGCGGAAACCAGCGAACGATTGTGATTACGGTCGATCCTGCCAAAATCCGCGACTATCATATGACCCCGGATGACGTCATCCGCGCGATTGCCGCCAACAACACAATTACGCCATCCGGTAATGTCGGCATCGGTACGTTAAACCGTCAAACGCCCATGAACACGCTGGTTGACAACCCGCAGGAACTCGCCGATATCCCCCTGAGCGTCGGGTCAGGCCCGACGGTATTTCTGCGGGATGTCGGCACGGTTGCCGACAGCACCGATATTCTGGCGGGCTACGCCCTGGTGAACGGAAAACGTTCGGTATACATCCCGGTTACCAAACGCGCGGACGCTTCTACCTGGAACGTGGTGCAGGAAGTGAAGGCTGCCTTGCCCAAGTTTCGCAGCGCGGTTCCACCGGATGTGAATGTGTCCTATGAGTTCGATCAATCAGGCTATGTGGCCAACGCCCTGACTGAACTGGTCTCTGAGGGGGTGATTGGGGCTATTTTAACCGGGCTAATGGTGTTAATGTTCCTGCGGTGTTGGCGCAGCACTATTATTGTGGTGGCCACCATTCCCATCTCTCTGCTTTGCGCCATTATTGGCCTCTGGATGACCGGCCAGACCATCAACACCATGACCCTGGGCGGTTTAGCTCTGGCTATCGGCATTCTGGTCGATGAGGCGACCGTCGCGATCGAGAACATCCATACGCACCTGTCACAAGGCAAATTCAAAGCGCGAGCGGTTTATGACTCCGCCAAGGAGATTGGCTTGCCGCTGTTGCTGGCCATGATTTGCGTACTGGCCGTGTTTATTCCCTCTTTTTTTATGACCGGCGTGCCACGCTCCCTGTTTGTGCCGTTGTCCATGGCGGTCGGGTTCGCCATGATCGCATCGTACGTCCTTTCGCAGACTTTGGTGCCGGTTATGTCCATCTGGCTGCTCGATAACCATTCTCACCATCCTGAAACGGAGAAGAAGGCGCCCGGTAAATTCTCGCTGACCTACCTGACCTACCTGTATTCACAAGGTATGGAACGCTTGATGGAACGCCCTAAAACGCTGGTAGCCGGTTACCTGATTATTGCCTTTGGCTTGCTGGCCCTGGTGGGCGGCAGCCTAGGGTCGGAGCTTTTTCCGAAGGTTGAAGGCAACCAGTTTAAATTCAGGCTGAAAGCCGCAACCGGCACCCGCGTGGAAGAAACCGAGCGGCAAACCCTGAAGGCGCTGGATTTAGTCAAACAGGAAGTCGGCGGCCCCCAAAACGTGGATATTACCCTGGCCTATGTCGGAACCCAGCCGTCTGCCTTCGCTTCCGCGCCGGTCTACCTGTGGACCAGCGGCCCGCAGGAGGCGGTGGTGACGGTCGCCCTGAAAAAAGATCTGCCCATCAAAACCGGGGCTTTGCAGGAACGGTTGCGGAGCGTGTTTGCCAAAGAGCTGCCCGACACTCAAATCTCGTTTGAACCGGCGGATCTGGTGAGCCAGGTCATGAACCAGGGCGCCACCACACCAGTAGAAATCGCGGTGGCCGGTAAGGATCTGGAGCAGGATCACGCGTTTGCGCTGAAACTGAAAAACGAGTTGTCCAGGTTGAAGTATGTGCGCGATTTGCAGGACGGCCAGCCCTTTGAATACCCAACCCTGAACGTGCATTTGAACCGGGAATTGCTGGGCCAGATGGGATTGACGGTGGACAAACTGAGTCAGTCCGTCATTGCCGCCACGTCCTCCACCCGGTTTGTGCTGAAGAATTTCTGGCTGGATAAAGAAAAAGGGGCCGCTTATCAGGTACAGGTGCAACTGCCTCAAAGCCAGATGCAATCCATGGATGACCTGAAAGCCATTCCGGCGACCGATGATCCCAGCGGGAGGCCATCGATTGGGGATGTGGCCAATGTCAGTTACGGACATAGTTTTGGAGAAATTGACCGGCTGAACAGTAAACGGTTCGTTTCCGTAATCGCCAACCTGCAAGATAAAGATCTGGGCAGCGCTGCCACTGATATTCAAAAGCTGGTCGAATCACTGGGTCAGCCCCCCCGTGGCATGGACGTAACCATTCGGGGTCAGCTTTCACTGATGCTGGAAACCCTGGATGAACTGAAAGGTGGCTTAATTCTGGCGATTGGCACCATTTTCCTGTTACTGGCGGCGAATTACCAATCTTTCCGGTTGGCGCTGGTCGTCGTATCCACGTTGCCCGCAGTGTTATGCGGCGTCGTGATTATGCTGGCGCTGACCGGCACGACGCTGAACATTCAATCGGCGATGGGCGCGATTATGGCCCTGGGGGTCGCGGTGGCGAATGCCATCCTGCTGGTGACAATGGCTGAAGGCTACCGGAAACAATGGGGTTCCGCCGCCGGTGCAGCGCTTGAGGGCGCTAGAACCCGCCTTCGCCCGATTTTGATGACTAGTCTTGCCATGTCGGTGGGGATGATCCCCATGGCCTCCGGGCTGGGTGAAGGCGGCGGCCAGACAGCGCCCTTGGGACGCGCTGTGATTGGCGGTATTATCGCCTCCACAATGGCCACGCTGATCATCTTGCCCCTGGTCTTCGCGCTGGTTCAGCAGAAGGCGTCAACCACCTCCCCTTCGCTTGATCCTGAAGATCCGGAAAGCTCGCATTTTGATGCCCATTTGAACAATCTTCCTGAAATCATCCCTTGCGAAAGACATTTGCGTGAAGGTAGCCATTTCAGATCTGAACCGTCTTCTGACAATTAAGGCTCTAGGAGTTAACCAATGCGATATTTCACCACTTACTCCCTTGCGGCTGGCCTGATTCTGGGTTTGACCCTGTCTGGCTGCGCCTCCCCCAAAGCTGAGGAAACCCATGTCAATCCTCCGCCCCCAACCGAAGCCCAGGCGGACGCCGCTTCAATTCCAGTGGACGCCTTTTCCCTTCAAAAAAGCACCTTTGCAAAATCACTGAAGTTTCCCGGTGAATTGTCGCCGTATGAAACGGTGGATGTTTACCCTAAAGTCGAAGGCTTTATCCAGCAGGTCTATGTTGATAGAGGCTCGCACGTTCACCAGGGGCAGTTACTGGCAAGCCTGGTCGCGCCTGAACTGGAAGCCAAAATCGCGGAAGCCCTTTCCAAGGTGAAAGAGGCCGAAGCGGCTGATTCCGAGGCGCAAGCCAAGTATCTGGCCAATAAAGGCGTTTATGATCGTTTGCATGAAGCTTCCAAAGTGCAGGGCGTCATTTCCGAAAATGAGCTGGCCAACGCTAAAATGGCGGTGCAGGCGGCAGCGGCCCATGTCGAGTCGCTGAAGGGCGCCCGCATGGCCACCCTGGCCAATGTCCACTCATTGCAGGACATTAAAGGTTACTTGCAAATCCGCTCGCCGATCGAGGGTATTATCACCGAGCGGGATTTGCACCCCGGCGCATTGGTCGGGCCTTCGGGGGCAGGCGCGGATCAACCCATCGTCAAAATTCAGCAAATTTCGCATTTGCGTCTTCTGGTCTCCATACCGGAACGCTATTATGGCGGAATTAAACTGGGCAGCCATGTGCCCTTCACGGTGTCCGCCTACCCGGCTCGCGCCTTCCAGGGCGTTATCAGCCGTCCCGCATATGCTGTCAATGAAAAGAACCGTACCGAAACCATTGAGATTGATGTCAGCAACCAGGACGCAGCCCTGTCGCCGGGCATGTACGCCGAGGTTCAGTGGCCCGTGCAACGCCAAGGCAGTACTTTCATGGTTCCCACTTCCTCCGTTGTCTCCACCACGGAACGCACATTTGTGGAAAGAATACGCGATGCAAAGGTGGAATGGGTAAACGTACAGAAAGGATTTACAGACGAGGATCGCGTTGAGATATTCGGCGCCCTGCAACCCGGCGATCAGCTTATCCTGAAAGGGTCGGATGAATACAGGGAAGGCGCCAAGTTATCCTCGCACCTGGTCGCCAATACGAAATAATTCTTTTCTCATACTTTGAAAGACAGAGAGTCCCTATTGCAGGGACTCTCTGTCTTTTTGGTTATATCTGCAAGTAAGATGCTCTATCAACCTTGTCAGAAAATACTATCAGATGGAAGTGTTACTCCATTGAATTTTGAAAATGGCTGGTTTTTCGCTGTTATATCGTACTGTGTGCGTAGAACGGGTGCTACTGTATATGGATAGCTTGTAGGTATCGCCCGTTTGATCCGTAAAAGCTAAATACATACTGCCGGAACCAAAACCTGATGGGCCTTGTGCATCAACATTGAGTACATAGTCGTAGATGCCGGGAGAACCCGTTAAAGTAATGCCATATACGCAGGCACCACCATTTGCCTGTATACATGAGCTTAAATCCGTATTCCCATTCAACTGGACAGCTTGATTGACCTGTAACCCCGTGTCCGAAGTGGCTGAAGAATTTTCACCACAGTTTCCCGTAAAAATACCAACAGCGGTTGCAGCAACTGATGACATAGCAAAATCCCCTCTATGATTACTTCTAACTACATATGATTGAGTTCTGCTTCAATTTCTCATACGATATAAATAATTTATATTACCCAAGTGGGGAAATAGGGAATTAAGCCCAATTCGTTTCGTTGTATTGAATAAACTGAGTTCGAATACTTAATATCAATTACTCATCAAATTACAATTGCACAAGACCCCAAGAAAGTAAGAACATTGGCTACTGCCAAGCAAGTATTATAGGAAAAGGCCACTAGGTTCAGGCAGAGCAAAATTCAACCATTATCTGCATATTGTATTCGACGTGGAGGGTAAGGAATTTATCTTCCAAGTTACTTTCGTAACCAATTAAGTTGAAAAGGAATTCAACATGGCAATGAAAGTTGTTGTTGTAGATGATTTGACAATTATGAGAAAGGTTATTATCAGGACACTCTCAACATGAATATTGACAGTGAAAACGTTTCACAAGCAGAGGACATGCTTAAGCCATAAAGTAAAAAATTTAAAAACAATCAAAAAGAGCCTCTACCGTATTACGGACAGTTTTGGGTCTTTTGGCTACAAAATACGCAATCTGCCTTTGGTTTTTGTTTTTAAGCAGTACATGGCCACCCTGCTACACCATCTGTTGTTAACCTTCTGTACAAGGGCAGGCTAAAACCCGAAGTGCTTTGACTCTCAGCATTTCCCAATTTCAAACTTGACTTTACGATATGGATTAAGCATAACTATTTGAGTCGTTTTGTATTTCCATACACTTAGCACCTTCAGGATCAATCAAATTTTATTATGGCTTCCATTATTGCAATTCAGATTTGTTGTATGCAACCGAATCCCGGTTCTGCATCTTATCTGGTATTGCCGCACTAGCCATCGCATTAAAGCAAGTTCCAAAAGACCCGCAGAACCCACCTTCTGCGGGTCTTTAGCATACAAAGGATTTTTCAATGACTTTTACCGTCGGGCCAAGAATAACCCAGCAGATCATGAAAACCGGCAGCATGTCCAGTTCGGTGCACCGGCTATGGATTGGCTCAACCGGGCTACTGACCCGCCCCGCCATCGATTATTACAACGGCGATGTGGACAAGGAAACCCGCAAGTACTCGGCGGCAAAAACAGCCGTAAAAGTTGCCATTACGGTCTTTAACGGCATTTTAACCCGTATCGTCGCAGAAAAGTTAGGGATTTGGATGGTGAAAAAAGGCATTATCCAGCCGCTCAGCAAAAACCTGGATGCCGTGGCTTTCGCGAACGGCGTGGCCACTGTCACGTCCTTTTTAGCCACCGTGCTGACCACATTCACGCTGGATATCCCGCTGATCAATTCCGGCCTGAACTTCACGCTGGATAAACTCTTTCCGGGGCAACGCAAATGAACGCGCAACAATCCCTATGGAAGCAAAAAATCGCCAAGCTGGCCGAGTACGACATCCAGCACCATGCCAGCCTGCTGAAATGGACCACGCTGATTATCTGGGCCTGCTCCCTGGCGGCGGAAGTGGGTACGTTTGCGGCCAACAAGAAGCTCCCCCCCAAGGAAAAGAGTTTTATCATCAAGCAGGAGCTGACCGCAGGCGGCATCAGCCTGGCAATTATGTACCTGCTGGCCGATCACTTTGAAAAGACCGGGGAAAGGCTGGTAGACAAAGCCAAACTGCTTCCGGGCGAGCTACCGCCTCAATGGCGTAATCCAGACGCCATTCGGAAAATCCTGAAGGCGGATGCCGACTTTCTTAAAACAGCGCTCAAGGGCGACAGAGCCTGGATTGAAAAGCTGGGCGGCTTTAAAAAAGGGGTCAGCGTGGTGGCCGGAACCATTGGCACCATTATCGCCTTTAACATCACCACCCCTCTTATCAGCAACAAAATCGCCTCCTATTTCCAGAATCGATCCCTCGCCCAAAAAGTGAACATGGCAACCGCCAGCCCGCCTAGCCAAAACCCAACGGCCAACTTGCCAAATCCGGCTCCCGCCGCAATATCCGCCATGGCCTCCCAAGCCAGGATGCCCGCGCCGTTGCAGCCCACACCGACAATGCCGTATTATCGATACAGCCCCTTTCGACAAGCGATGTCTGTTTACCGATAGAGGCCCGTTGACAAGTCAGCCCGACACGCAAACCATGCAACCCATATAAGGACATCCCACATTGGACACCCCAACGGTTAAACCGGCCTCCCCCCACCTCCAACGGACGCTCACCTTGTTTGACGCAGTAGGCATTGTGGTTTGCGCCATGATCGGTTCCGGAATCTTCATTGTCTCTTCCCAGGCGGCCACGGAGTTGCAGTCCGGCAGCCTCTTGCTGCTGGCATGGCTTATTTCCGGCATCATGACCATCATCGGCTCCTTGGCCTTTGCCGAGCTGGCCGCCGGTTGCCCGGAAGTGGGCGGGCAATACACCTACATTAAAAACGCCTGGGGAGACCTCCCAGCCTTTTTGTACGGCTGGACGCTTTCCTTTGTCATCAAGTCCGGTTCTATCGCCGCAGTGGCCCTAGGCTTCGCAAAGTTCGCCACCATCCTGCTGCCCGCAATCGGCACGGTGCAAATCCAGGTCGGCCCCATCTTTCTATCCAGCCTGTCCAGCCAAAAGCTGCTGGCTACTGCGCTAATCCTGGCGCTTACCGCTATCAACATCCTGGGCGTCAAAATCGTGGCCCGCATCCAAAACGTGGTAACCATCACCAACTGGCTGGCCTTGGTGCTGATTATCGTGGCCGGGACGGTATTTAGCCTGAATTCCGCCACGTTTATAAACAATATGCACCCTCTGCCGTGGCTGGCAAACTGGGATGTACCCTTGTTCTGCACCTTGGGCATCGCCCTGGTCGGCCCGCTGTTTGCCCTGGACGGCTGGAACAACGTGACCTTCATCGCCGCGGAAATTAAAAACCCGGTGAAGAATTTACCCCTGGCGCTTATTTTAGGCGCGGGACTGACTACCGTGCTCTATCTGCTGGTCAATGGCGTTTATCTAGCCGGTTTATCCCTGAACGCCATTATGGGGGCCAAAAACGGGGTAGTGGGCGCAGCCCTGATGCACTCCGCCATGGGACCGTTCGGGGAGCGGCTGATTACCGCCATTATCCTGGTCGCCGCCTTCGGCTGCGTGAACAGCATGATTTTAAGCGGTTCCAGGGCCATTTACGCATTGGCCAGGGACGGCCATTTTTTCAAACGCGCAGCCCAACTGGGAGAACGTTCCAACGTGCCGGAAACCGCCCTCTGGCTGCAAGCGGGCTGGTCGGTCTTTCTGGTGTTGAGCCGGGCATTTTCGGATCTGCTGGACTACATGGTGTTCGCCTCCCTGCTGTTTTACGGGCTGACGGTAGCCGGGCTGTTTATCCTCAGAAAACGCCAGCCAAACCGGCGGCCAGTCTACCGGGTAGGCGGCTATCCCCTTTTACCGCTGGCGTACTGTCTGCTTTGCGTTTGGATTATGGGGAGCCTGCTTTATTTAAGGCCCATTTCCGCCGGAATCAGCCTGATTATTGTGCTGCTAGGCATACCGCCGTATTTTGCGCTGGCCCGACGCAAAGGCGACAACTTTCCGCTTCGTCCTGAACAGGGCCAGGAGCGCCTTGAGATAGAACCCGGGGCATTATAAGCCTTCTTTGGGCGAAGAGGCTTACTCTGAAATTAAATTATAAAAGCAATAAAAAATTGTTGATTGCTTGGCTTGTGATTTTGGCACAAACTGGGCTTTACGGTTTTTGTATGGTTTAGCCTTGTCGTCCCAGCTTCAGCATTATGTTCCCGTCATCTTTAATAATTTTTTTAAAAATATAAGGTCTATTGATTATGATCCATTCACTCCGATTTGGCGCACAGCCTCCTGCTACAACCCATGCCGCCATTCCCCTGCCTGCGCCACAAGGCGGGAATCCGGATTTAGACATTGAGCAGATGCAAAACATGCTCAGGCTAGACGCCGTAAGAGACGCATTTGAGCGAACAGGAAATGATGAGCAGCTTCTGGTGGACACCTTTAAAAAGGAGTTTGACAAGACAAACAACCCCGATCCCGTCAGCAACCGCAAATTGATGAAACAACTCTTGCCTCTCGCCAAGAAAAAGGTCATTCGGGATGAAAACGGCATTCCGATTGTAAACTACGCCATTGCCGCTCAACACAAAAGACCCAGTTTATTCCAGCTCTGCCAAGATGCAGGGGTGATCATGGCCCCGCCGGAAGTCACCAGCAAAAACGGGAAGAAAACCCGCATCGATGTGGCTGGCCAGGATGAAGGCGGACAGACGGCGTTGCATAAAGCGGTACGGCAAACAAAGCCTAAACCCAGGCTGGTTAAAATGCTGATGCAAACCCCTGGCGTTAACGTAAACGCGCTGGATTTTTCAGATACGACACCCGTCAGCGCGGCGGCGTTAAGAGGCCATGATGAGATCGTCAAACTCCTCCTGCAAAACCCGGCCACCGATCCATACCTTGGCGATGACGTTGGACAAACGGCGCGAAATTATGCGGATCAGGCGTTAAAGCGTGCGCAGAAAGCGATTGAAGACGGCGATCGGCCTGATCTGCACCGCGCTAAAGCCAGGGAGGCCCAAAAGACCATCGATCTATTGGAGAGCCGTGGCGCCATTGATTTTTACGCCTAAAAACAAACCCAAACCGATTACTTGTAGGCCAAAAGTATGCGAGTCGCCCCCTGAATGGGGCGACTATGCACAGGGATAACAAGGGAAAATAGTTTGATGTTTGCCGTGCCTGAACCCCAATTGCTATAATCGACTGATGTTTGCCCTAACCGGACACCCTGTTCGCGATACGTTGAAACGCCTGTTCCACTTTCGGCTTTTAGAAGCGGATCAGGTGGATGCACTGGCGGCCATTTCCAGCATCCATAAATATCAGGCGGGCGAGCTGATCTTTTCGCAGGGCGAGGAAGCCCAGAGCTTCTTTATTGTGCTGGGCGGCAAAGTGCAGATTTACAAGATTTCCCGCGAAGGGAAAGAAATGATTCTGCACCTGTTCGGGCCGGGCGATATTTTTGCGGAAGTACCCGTATTCAGCGGGATTCCCCAGTACCCGGCCAACAGCCTGTGCATTGAGGATACCGAAGTGCTGGCCATCCAGGGCGCGCCATTTCAGGCATTGGTCAGGCAAAACCCGGATATCGGCCTCAGCCTGCTGAGCGTGTTCGCCCAGCGGCTACATAAATTCAGCGAGATTATCGAGGATTTATCGCTACGGGCCGTGGATTCCCGGCTGGCCAAGTATCTACTATCGGTCAGCGAGAATTCGCCGGACAAGGCGGTGATTTACATTCACAAAAAAACGCTGGCCGCGATTCTGGGGACGATTCCGGAGACGCTCTCCCGCACTTTCAAAAAACTGGCGGATCAACAATTAATTCAGGTGGACGACAACCGGATTCACCTGCTGGATCGTGGGCAACTGGCCGAACTGGCAGGGGTGGATCAGCCTTGACTTTAGTCAATGGGGTCAAACTGTGGCTGGGCTACAGTACTAGTATCTTCATTCAAAAATATCAACAAAAAGAAGGACCCACCCCATGACTTTGAACGTGGCCTTGATTGCCCATACGTTTGAGCGCGCCAAAACCGAAAACGGCGGCCTACGGACTTTAGGACTGCGCTTTTACGAGCGCCTGTTTGAAAAATACCCCGGCGTACGCCACCTGTTTACCACCCCGCCAGAGGAACAGCATAAAAAACTGATGGCCTCAGTCGGCGCAATCGTGGCTTCCGTAACCAACCCGGAAGTGATGCTTCCTTACCTGCGGGCCATGGGCATTCGCCACATCGCCTATAAAACGGAAAGCGACCATTACGGCGCGGTCTCGGAAAACCTGGTGGCCGTTCTGGCGGAGCATTTATCGAGCGAAGGCGAATGGACGCCGGAAATGAAAGCCAACTGGGAAGAAGCCCTGCAAATCATCTCGGAAGTCATGATTGACGCAGCCGAGCATCCTGAGCAATACCAACAGGAACTTGCCACCAGCGGCTACCAGCCGGACGGCTTTAGAAACGCTGGCGCAAAACACTGGGAATTGGCCTCGGCGTAAACATCGGCTGGCGGCATGCGGTTTACCCAACCCGATTCAACCGCATGCCGGTGCGAGAACGGGTATAATAAGCCGTCTGCGCCTGCTGGATGCGGGTGCGGGCCTGATAATCGTCCCACGCCTGATCATCCAGGTTGGGCCGGTAGCGTTCTTCCAGCCAGGATTCAAAGTCCTGGCTGGTATTCGCCTGCCACCAGATCCGCTGCTGACGGGACAGCCACTTCCTGATAATTCGCATCCCCTGCTTGCGGATTTGCTTGCGCCCTTGAGCCCTCCCCGGTACGCTCCCTGGAGCCGGTTCCCAGCAACGCATCCCGTTCGGAAGCGTCATAATCAGGGGGAGGGGTCTGGCTGCGATTTGGCTTTCTGGCCCCCCAACAGCAAAACAAAGAGGACAAGCTTAAATTCATCTTTTAATTCTCCTGCGAACAGGCCGAATATGCTGTTCGTCTATAAAACCCACTCTACAAGTAAACGGCTATGCTGTCCTTGGCTCAGCCCTGCCAAGCATCAAGCTTCTTTTCATGCCTGGGACTTTCCGTAAGGCCTCCAGGGCTGCTGGGCGGCAAACGCCTGGGGAAACCCAAACACAGGGGCAATCGGCCCGGGTTCCGGCTTGAACGTCTGGAACGGGTTGCCTTGTACGCCACCGCTCACCAACTGGGTCGGCAATGCCGGATAGCTGAACCGGGGCGTGGGCATCACACTAATCGCGCTAAGCGCTGGTGGCCCGGCAGGCGTATCGATCTGCATTGCGCTGGCAGGCAGGGCGGCTTTAGGCGCCACAGGGTAGTCCGACGCATGGCCCGACAGTTTGGGAGCCACATTTGGATCGTGGGCGGAATGGGCGATGGCGGCCTTAATCTTACGCTCCGTTACCTGGAAGTTTAACAACTGAACCAGGGCCAGCGAGGTAATAGGAATGCCCAGCCCGCTGACCGCAAACTGCCAGTTCTTCAGGTTAGTCAGCGCTTTTTTCTGCTTTTCCGACCCTTTGAAATAATGCTCGATATCGTCGTACGTCAAGTTGGTAACCTTATTTTTAAAGGCAGCCTTGAATTTTTCTTGCACAGTTTTTTCCGAGGGCAGCATATTGTTGCGCACCGCATTTTGAAATTCCTGTTTCCAAAGCTTCTCCTCACCCGCCAACTTTAGGAAGCGGTTGTTCCAGAGCAGCTTGGTAAGCTTGGGGGCAAAGAAAAACAGGGCCAAGGCATTGGCGGACTGGATCATCCGCTCCCGGCGCTCATGACTGCTTCGGGCGCCGTGAACCCAACCCAGGTAAGCCGGTAAGCCCCAGAAAATCAACTGGGCGGGAACGCCCTCAATCTGGTTGGCGCCTTTGCCTTTCAGGTCAAAGTAATTGAAAAACCGGTTCCAGGGTTGCTGCCATTTGCCTTCCAGCTTTTCGGCAAGACGATGCCCCAGGCTGGCGGCGTTTTTACGCATCGCCCCTCTGGCCAGCAGGCCAAACCCGCCCAGGGACAATGCCCCTAGCCCCACGCCTATCCCGAAGGTTTTCCAGGCCATTTGCTTCTGGTACAGCATCTCTTCCTGTAGCGTCCGATGCGGCTTATTGCCCTTGAGGCCGTCAAAACCGATGATGGACTCAAAATTGGCGGTCTGGGTCCGTTTCATGGTCAGCCAGTTGCGGAAGAACGGTGCGGCCCAGAACGCAGCGGCGAACGGGAAAAAGAACCCGAACGATACGCCTAGCCGGGCCATTTTGGTAGCGGCCTGAGTAGCAGATCGTTCCGCAAAGGGAATATCTCTGGCCAGAGTTTTCTCGGCCACCTGGCTAATCGCGCTGACCGGCTTGCGAAGCAGCTTAGGCACAAACAGAGAGAACAGCAGGGTAATGGTGGTATTGGACAGTTCCAGCGGGGCGGTATCCAACCGCTCTTTCCAGGTGCGGGCCAAAGCGATTTTCGGAGCATTAAAGGCCGTCACGTCCTTAAAGACCAATTCGGCCAGTGGCTGCCGATCCAGATAAGCAAGAAACGGGGTGACGGCTAAAAGGGAGCCAAATTGCAACCGATTCGGCTTGGGCGCTTGGGCGGTTTTTGGCAGGTTATTAATTGCGGTTGAGGCGATATGCATTAAAAGGTATCACCCTTATGATCAACAACCTTCAAGCTAGGACCATCCCGACCCTGTCAAAATTACTGGCAGAGATTTCCTGCGAACGAGCTGAGAGTTATATGTTTTTTATAACTTTATATGGTTCCCAGACGAGACCCCTATTGATGTCTTGGCCGGCCATACCCGAGGAGTCCCGGACAAACTCAAAGTAACACCCGCCCTTTTTCCCTGGTTTGGTCTGCTGGATTCTTCGAAAGGGCGGCTTCGGTTTGACAGCGAGATTCCAAGATTGCATATTACCGTGAAGGATTCATGTTTGTCTAGGTGAAACCTGTATATCACCTTCCTAAAAATGCAAACCGGGGCTTACCGCCGGAAAAACCCAGGCCGGGACTGGATTCCCTAAAATAAAACCCACTCAATTTCTTTACGATACAGCCTGTTGACGATTCTGTTACAATAAGCTTTTCTCATCCATGAATCAATCCATCTGGAAGGGGGGTATTAATGTTCAGCATATTTGCCTTTTCCGCAGGGTTTTCAGGCTTTAACCGATACCGCCAGTCTTTGCTATCCGGCTTTAGAACCTTTCTGCCTATGGAAAGCGGCGCCGGGGACGTGTTTATTCGCTCCGGCTCATAGTTCGGCTTTTGCACCCCAAACAGGGAGGCCCTATGTCACTGAACATTCCGCGCCACTGGCTTTACCCGAAAGACCTGAACGAGGCCGCCAATGTCCAGCGGGAACTTGCGGGCAAGGTTGTCCGAGCGGATCAGCTTCCCGCCGTGCATCGGATAGGCGGCTCCGATGTGAGCAACAACCCGCGAGATCCGGATAACCGGATTTACGCCGCGATCATTTCCCTGGACTTTCCATCTCTCAAGCCGTTAGAAACCCAATGCGCCACCGGGATTGCCCCGCTGCCTTACGTACCAGGATTTCTGGCGTTTCGGGAAGTCCCGGCCCTGGTGGACGCCTTTCAAAACCTTTCCGCCAAACCGGATTTGCTACTGGTAGACGGTCACGGCATTAGCCATCCGCGCGGGCTGGGCATTGCCAGTCATCTGGGCGTGGCGCTGGACTGCCCGACCATCGGGGTGGCAAAATCCATTCTGGTGGGCAAGCCCCAGGGAGAACCCGGCAACTGCCCCGGCGATTTTACCCCATTGGTCTGGAAAGGCCAAACCATTGGGGTTGTCCTCAGAACACGCGCCAACGTCAGCCCGGTTTACGTGTCCGTGGGGCATCGTATCTGCCTGGAAACCGCGGTTGACTGGGTCTTGCGCTGCCTTACCCGTTACCGGCTGCCCGAACCCACCCGCCTGGCCCATCAGGCCGCCAACCAGTGCCGAAAGACAAACGGCCTGACGGCTGGGCTGATAACCGCCAACCATCCGGCGGAGGAATTTTCAAACTTGCCACTCCCGCTCCGCCATTAAAAAAGGGGACGAAAACAGGCGGCGCATCCAAAAGGCAAGTAAAGGGAATGCCGAGAACTCAAGCGGGTAATCCTGCGTCGCTCAGATATAGACAGTATGGGAATAGCTTGTAGACAGGCTTTGGAGGAAAATAACAAAGAAAGTGAAATCATGGGGACTAGCGCCATGGCTCAACATCGAACCAAAAAGGAATCCCAGGCTGTAAAAAAGGACTCACGGCAACCGGATAAAGGCTTGCCCGCGGAAGAACATCACCATAGCTCCATTGAACTGGATGAGGAAGTGGCGTTACAGGGGTTTGATATTAACCTGGGCGGCAAACGCATGGGCGGCCATAGCGGGGGTGATTTCGACGGCGGGGGAGGCGGGCCAGCATTGGGCGAAGTGCATGCCGCCGATGACAGCACCGCGGATCACTACGGCTCCCGTGAGGAAACCAATGCGGCGCTGGAAGAGAAAATCGCCATTCAAAACGCCCGCAGGCTGCACAAGCATTTTTAGCAAACAATGTCCATTAATTCATTGTCGTGGCAATTCGCGCTGAATCGAGCGAATGTGGCTATGGGATTATTTTGCAAAACAACAGGCGCTTAATATACTCTCATTCTATCGTCTATTAGACCAAATAGCCTGATAGTCTAATTTTTCACTGCTGAGTTTGAGTGGGCTGGCAAAGGCTGCTAATATAATTGCACCTGAATGACGGCTACCCTCTGGCCGCAACTGGTAAGCGTTTTATGGAACCCTTGAAGAGGGTATAAAGGCAAATCGGGACATTCCTCCTATCTATCAGGCTGCGGTCGTTATATGCAGGTCTTATTCAGTCGTTTCACTGTGTATTTGCAACTTATTCATAATTTTGAAACCAATCGCACATCCACTTACTGAAGGGGAGTAGATTCATGAATTGGAAAACATTTCAAATATCCATGTTAATTGCCATGGCCGCTTTAGCGGTGCATCAACCGCTTGCCAACGCCTTTGCGAAAGATGACGTCAACCACGTGATTACGGTTTCCCCCACCGGGGATTACACCACGGACGCCCGAAAGGCGGTCGATTTCCTGCGCTACCGATCCGATCAGGATACGCACTGGATTTTAAAATTTGAGCCAGGCAAATATTACCTAACCCTACCCTTATACAGTGTGGGCCTGAATAACCTGGATATCCTCTCCGATCCGTCCAACCCGGCTCAATTCATTAAAGCGCCCGATTTTAAGCAAGAATATTTGTTCTACACCCGCATGAGCCATGACGTCAAAATTCGGGGTTTCGAGTTTTACGGGCGAACGAATTTCCAGGAGAGTCTCAATCCCGTCTGGACCGATCAGGGGGTTTATTTCGGCTCCTGCAACAATGTCACCGTGGATAACAACAAATTCTACAACTTCGGCAACTCGGCGCTAAGAGTGACTACCAGCGAGGTTGATCCAGTTCAGGGCATTAACAGTTTCAACACCACCGTAACCAATAACACCTTTAATAATATCTACCAGATTTCCACCACTTCCAACGACAAAAAGCATGGCGCCACCAGCGAGTACCGCCTGGAAGGCAACACCTTCGTCAACCTGAGGGGCTCCGTCAAATACGCCTCCAGAACCCCAGGCGCCAAGGGATTGCACCTGAAAAACAACCTGATTAACGGCAGCAACCATTTCGGTTTTGAGATTGACAACTACAACAACGTGGAAATCCGGGACAACACCCTGACCAATATCGACAGCGTGGCCATCAATATCTACACGGCAGGCGATCAGGACAGAATCACGAAAGGCTTTCCCTGGGGGGACAATTACAGCATTGTGGGCAATAATATCCACTCGGTGGGCAGGGGAATCCGCTATTGCCACGAGGCGTTCTTCGACGGCTTCCAGTATGTGCCGCACGAACTCGCCATTGCCAACAACACGCTTTACAACGTGACCGATCCGGCCAAATATGTCCCGGCGATTGGCATTATACGGGGCAAGGTGGACGGCCTGACACTAAGCGATAACAAACTTTCCGACATCGCCAGCAAAAATTATCTGGCGGTTATAGAAGGTTGCACCAACGTCACTAGTACCGGCAACACGGCGGATGGCGTTACAGTGGCCATTAACAACCAGTACACCCCCACCGAAAGCTCCAGCATCGGAGGCAGCGCCAGTACGCCTCCGCCCTCCGACAGTTCCGGCGGCGGCGCCACAACCAAACCGGCCGCCCCCTCCAACCTGACCAGCCAATACGACGGCGAACTGGCCGTGTTGCTAAACTGGAAAGACAACGCCAGCAATGAAAGCAGCGAGGAATTGTGGGGCAGCACCGACGGGAAAACATACAGCCTAATCGCCAAGCTTTACGCCAATACCACCCGGTTCACCCATAAAATCCGCAGGGTGCCTGCCGCCGCCAATTTCTATTACGTGGTCAAAGCGGTCAACAGCATCGGAGCCTCAGGCTTCAGCAACGCATCCATGGTCTCCTGGCATCAAACCGCTTCGTCTTCCGGCCAATAACGGCTTGCCCGGTCGCAAGCCCTGGCGGGAAGGACGAAACGCCACTCATTTTCCATCCGCAACTGGCCTTGTCCGGCTTAAAACTGGGCAGGGCCTTTACCTTTATTTGAATTTGCCGTTGTGCTTATCAATGCCGTCTTGCAACTGGGCGGCCATGTGGCTCTGTATATATCCGCCCGCAAAGGAAGTCACGGCGGAACAGGAGTAAGCGAACAGCTTGTTCCCTTTCATGTATTTATTCGCCAATTGCCATAGCTTGGAAATAAGCACCCGCTGCTGGGATGCCCCTTTGGGCAAGGCGCTTTCCAGTTGCTTGCGCAGGCCTACCCCGTAAATCTGGGCGCTGTAAAGCGGTTTTAACCAAGCAGACGACTGATTCCGGCCCTTGGTCAGCCGCTCCAAAATTTGCTTAACCGTTTCCTTGGGCTTGCCGTTGTAGCGGTCATACAAATCATTCAAGCCGGATTCCAGCAGGGCCAGAGCGGCGGAAATGCCGCCCATCACAAAAGCCATGGCCCTTTCCTTGGAGGCGGCGGTTTTATCGGTTTCCTTGCCTGTCATTTTACGGATCAAATTCATGAGCCAACGGGTTGCAGCCGTATCTTCCTTCTCAAATTTCCGGGCCAGCATCAGTTGGCTGACCGCGAAGGCAACCGATAATCCTCCCGCCACCCACAACGGGGTGCCGAACAGAAATGCGTTAATCACCCCCGCCGCAATCAGGGCGTTGGTAATTTTGAACGCGCCCACCAGGTTTGAAGTCCGGCTCGGCTCCGCTTTTTGCGACCCTTTTTTGTTTTTGTCGGCTTGTTTGTCCGGCTTATCAGTCGATTTGGCCGGTTTTTCCGTTTGCTCTACCTTGAAGCTCGACTGCCGTTCATCCGCCTTACCCTTCTCAGGCTTGGAGGGTTGTTTGATCAATCCCGGCTTTTGACCTTCTGGAATGGCTACCCCTTTTTTAAGCAAAGATTGCTCTTGCACTGGGAGCTTTTGAGCCTCGTTACGCCCTTCCGTTTTTTGGACTTCTCCCTTTTGCCCCCCTCGATGAACGGCGCCCGGCGGATTATACCCCTGCGCCTTACTGTCCACAAACTGATCGGACGGCTGCCAGAACATGACCGGCCAAGGCAGACTCGGCTCCACCGGAACCACAGGCGGCTTCCCCGCGCCAGGCATGTAAGTACGAGGCTCAGTTGTGGGCACAAAGTACATAGGAACAAGCTTACTCTTATGAATTCATAGGTAATAAAAACCGCTCAATCGATTTTATAACGATTTAGTTAAGAATGTTTACAGAAAAAAAACGCACAAACCTTGGGGGGTCAGTGCGCAAGCAATGTTTCTATTAAGGCTAACTATTTTTGTGGTTGGTGGTAGAAGCTTGCCGGGCGGTGGATTTGGCAATTACGGGGCTTTCAGCCGTTAAGGCCGCTTCTTGAACGCTTCCCATTCTGAAAGAGGGAAACCATTTTACTGAAGGACAGGCGGGTAGGCTCGCCTGAACCTCATGCGGAACCGTATGCTTTTTCACCGTAGGCTTTTGGGACTTTCCCATTACCGGGCAAGGCAAAGGGAATGACTTTTCGGAGTTCCCGGTTTTTGGGGCAGCGTTACCGGCGGAACAGGCGGCATGCCCAATGGCGTCAAAACCAATCAGCAAGGCCAGTAAGGTTAAAAACAGCGTTCTTTTCAATCGTGGTCAGTTTCCTCTCGACTATTCAGAACTCCGTTGGAAACAGGCCAGCCTTGCCTAAAACCGGAGAAACAGCCTTTGCAAGCTGTTAGCTGAATAGATTGTAGAAAAACGCCAACGACTCAACATTAGATGAAAGTGGAATATTTTAAATTAACACTAAGCCTATTGCTGTTTCCCCCCAAAGGTGCTTAGTAAGGAAGCAAACGCGACAGGCGAGACAGGACAACAGGCCCGCCCCTCCCCCAAAAGCCCTAACATTGCCATATGAGAGTCTTTAGGACGAAAACCGAATGTAATTCACCTGGGCCACGGCCACATGCCGGTCATCCATATCGTACAAATCCACTTGTACCGGGCATAGCGTACGGCCCAGCTTAATCACCCGCGCCCTGGCCCTGACATCCGTCAGGCAAGGGGCTAAAAAACGAATGTTCATATCGGTGGTGGCCACACGCTCATCCGGCCCAGTCAGAGTCATCATGGCGAAGCAGGCTATGCTGTCCGCCACGGTCATTAGCATGCCGCCGTGAAAAGACTCAAAAATCCCGTCAAATTCCGGGTCATGGGGAGCAAACACCACGCATTCCCCGGGAGAAAGCGATTCCACCCGCAAACCCAATTTGTCAAAAATCGGTATCCGCATTACCCGCTCCAGAATCCGCCGTCCCAAATCCGTGTCCAGCACCTTGGCTCCCTTCCCTGAATTGTTGCTATCGCCTGATTACCATACTGAAAAAATCCAATGGAAAAAACTGCCCCGTCAAAATCACCCTTGACAGGGGCTACCTGTTTTGAAAAAGGAGCGGCGCGGCTAAAAAAAACACCCGTTCCCGGCATGTGCGAAGGCCGGTGAACGGGTATGTTTGGTTATCCCCCTATTAAAATCCTACAAGCCCTAAATCGAGCCATCAATGCGCTCTTTCGGAAAGCCCTCTACACGGCGCGCCCCTGAATCAGGCGAACCAGGACGGACACAATCGCCAGCACCAGAAGGATATGAATAAAACCATCCAGCGAATAACCGCTGACCAGACCCAATAGCCAGGCAATAACCAGCAAAACGGCAATGGTATACATCAATATGCTCCTTTCATGCCTTGTCCGGCACCCGAACCATTGAGTCCCATCTTACCGGAGCGGCCAAGCGGCAGGAATTAACCGGCTGTCTAGCCAGCCGTATGATTTTCAGCAACCATTCTTCATACCATTGGCTCTTGCGTATCCCCTCGTCTGTATCCCGCAAAGCCTGATAGCCTTCAAGCCTTCAACTCCCGGCGCAGCGCCGAAATCTCCTCCCCCAGAAGGCTCAGGCGTCGCAAAACCTCCTCATGCCGCCTTGCTTCATCGCTCGGCACCTTGGAAATAAAACTGATGGAGCCGCTGGCCTCCAAAGTAGCTTTGTCCACCGCATCCAGCGAATCGAAGCCCTGCCGGTGGGCGGCCGTTTCCAGCTCCTTCAACGTAATGCCTTCCCGCTCAAGGCGTTCGGGCTTAACCTTGCCATGCTCCAGCAGCACGTCCGCATCACCTTCCAGCAAGTTCGCCAGCAACGGATGCCGGTACATAAACCGAACCACGCAGTAATTGACCGCAATCAGGGTGCTAGCCCCTACCAGGCCGCCAAACAGGGAATTGTCGTTGCCGATAATGGCGTTCTGCACCGTATTGGACAGCGTCAGCAGCACCACCAGATCGAAGGTGTTAATCTGGGCCAGCTCCCGTTTTCCGGCAAGCCGCAAAACCACCACCAGAAAAAAATACACCAGAATGGGGCGAATCACTTTTTCCAGAACGGGAATATCCAGATGGGCCAAATGCTCCAGAAGCTGCATTGCCGGTTTCCCCTCCATACAGATACCCATCCAATATAACACCGAACGGCTCAACCGGGCCGAAGCCCCAAAGTTTCGGCTTAACGCTTGTCGCCATTCCCGCCTAGGGAGGGGGAAAAGCCCATATCAGGCCAATCAGGATGAGCAAAAAGACGCCAAATGCGCGCTTAATGCTTTGACTGCTCAATTTCTGGCTTAACCGATAACCGAACACGCTCCCCACGACACTGCTGAGCATTAACCACTGAAAACTCGACTGCCCGACCGGAAGCTGCGCCCAATAGCCCGTCATGCCAGAGAGCGCATTCAAACCGATAATGGCCAGGGAAGATGGAATGGCGAGCCTGAGCGGCAAGCGCCCCAGATACAGCAAGGCGGGAACCAGTAAAAAACCTCCGCCGACACCGACCAGCCCGGTTAAAATACCGATCATCAGACCGGCTACCACCAAAGCGCCATAATGAGGCGAACCGACCAGGATTTCCGTTTCCGTGTCGACCCGACGGTTCGCTTTAAGCATATTGATGGCTGAGAGCAGCATCAGGGCAATGAGCAAACCCAATAGCCACGGCGTTGGCACCGAACCTGCCATCTGGCTGGAAAGCCTGGCCCCCAGCATACCGCTAAGCCCCATTACAGAAGCCGAAAGCCAGTGAATTTGCCGGTGACGCCAATACAGCGCCAACGCGGGCAAGACCCCCAGGGCGACCAGAACCAGGCCGCTCCCAACGGCCATCCGAAAAGGATAATGAAACACGTAGACTAACACCGGAATCGCCATCAGCGCGCCACCGCCGCCAAGCAACCCCAAGACCGCCCCAATGGCCAACCCGCCTGCAACTTCAAGCAACATAGCAACTCCCGGCCTCAAGCTTGCCTATCTGGCGTTGTAACAGACATACCATTCCCAATGGTCGGGCTTTTCATTGTCGGCGTAACAGGCGTTCATCATTTGGACGAATTCCTCCCGGCTGGCATATTGCAACCGCTTGTTAACGGCCCTGCTCTCCGCCAGGGTAATCGCCAATTCATGGTCATAGTTATGCCCCGGATGGATCAGGGTGTCATCCGGCAAGGCTTTCAGCCGTTGCAAACTGTCAAACTGGACACCGGGATCGCTGACACCGGGAAAATCGGCCCTGCCGCAACTTTTAAGGAACAAGCTGTCGCCCGTGAAAATATGATTCTCGATTTTCACAGTCACCAGATGGGGCGTATGGCCGGGGGTATGCAAAAAAGTAGCCGGAATGCCGCCAATCACCACCGCCTCGTTGTCCTGAACGGGATGGGTGACATAAGACGATGGGGCATCCTGATGCATGTAATACGGAATGTTGAATAGCTGGCGCAATTCGGGGGCCGCCGACACGTGTTCGGCATGGTTATGGGTATCGATGACGCCCGCCAATTGCAGGTTGTGTTGCTGAAAAGTCAGCAGGTAGGAACCCAGGATTTCCAGATCCGGGTCGATTAACACCGCCTGGGAAGCATCAGGATTCACCACCAGGTAAGACAGGTTCCCTTCCCCGCTCCACATGGGAAAAATCTCAAATCCGCCAGCGGTTACAAAACGCCGCACCGGGAAATGCGCCAGGTGCATCGGGACATAGGGAAAGCTAAAAGTAGTGCTATCGGTCGTCATCGTCATCATTCAATCGCCTCAAACGCTAAAGTGAACAATTGCCAGGGGCGGTATTGCCGGAAATCCGGTTCCAGGGCATTTTAGCCAGCACGGCGGCCATCATGCAGGTATTGGTGAGTCCTGCCGTTAGCAAGCCCAGCCCAACCACGGGCGCCACAAACCAAAGCGCCTTATAGAAACTTCCCAGTAAAATCAGGCTGCCAGCAATCATTTGCACCTGCTGCATAATGCTGAATCGATGGCCATTGGCATTGACGGGCCTACCCGCCTTTTTCCACGCCTCAATACCACCTTCCAGAATATACAAGTTGCTGAATCCCAACTGGCGCAGCAATTCATAAGCTTCCCCGGCGCGCCTGCCCGTGCGGCAACTTAAAATAATGGGCGTGTCGGCCGGTGACAGGGAAATGGATTGACGCAACCGGGAAAACGGGATATTGCGCGTACCCGGAATGGATTCGCGCGCATATTCATCGGGGGTGCGAACATCCACAATCGTGGGAATCTGGTTGTCCTGAACCTCTTGTACCCGTAAGCGTGACATGGATTTACCTCTTTCCTGAAATAAAACGCGTAAACAATTGCCTGTCAAGGCATGGGGCATTCCGTTTTAGCTTTCAATTAAGGACTACAATAGATTGCTTGCAAAAGCCCGACCAGCTCAAACGTTCTGGGGTCTTTAACCGAGTAGAACACTTGCCTTGAACGTCGTTCCGCGATCAGGACATCTTTGGACTTCAGTAAATTCAAATGCTGGGACATGGTCGCCTGACTGGTTTCCAGTAGCTGCTCCAGCTCCTGGACGTTTTTTTCGCCATCTTGCAGTGCGCATAGAATCAAAAGGCGCATGGGATGCCCCAGGACTTTCAGACAACCGCAAGCTTTTTCAGCGGATTGTAATTTTTCCCGAAGTGTTGGCGACATGTTGGCGACCTCAATACATTCAACTATCAATATATATTATTTTTTGAATGCTTTCAAGCCTTTTTTCAATCTTGGGAAAAACAAACCCCATTTTAATCATTCCTACTCTTTCATACCGCTCAAGAAGGTCTGCATTCAGCCCGCATTGATAATATACCGTTTGGCAGATTTGGGGCCGCCAGCCCAACCGCGTTGAATCCAAAATCAAGCGATCGCATACGGTGTTGCCCGTTCTCCAGACTGTTTTCAAGTCTCCCAACCCTACCCGGACAACATGGGTTCATGTCGTTCCAGAGCCAAGCCAAGCGAAGATATTCCACAGTTTCAGCACTTCAGTCCCAATGCCTGCATCGGAATATAAGGCCTAACCGACTTCTGTGATGGCGCCGGTTCATTGCTCAACCGGCGCCGATTCTCACCCGTGATCAGCTTCAAGGTTCTGTCAGCAAAATGCCGGTGGCAGATTCCAGCGCGATCCTTCTCGCCCTTGCAGAAATAGCGGCTTGCGCGGCGGCAAGCCTGGCGACTGGCACTCGAAACGGCGAACAACTCACGTAATCCAACCCCACATGATGACTGAATTGCACGCTTCGGCTTTCTCCGCCATGCTCCCCGCAAATCCCCAGCTTCAGGTTCGGGCGCATAATCCGGCCTTTTTCGCGCGCCATTTCAATCAGTTGGCCCACGCCGGCTTCATCCAGCACTTCAAACGGGTTCTCCTTCAGAATCCCTTTTTCCAGGTATTTCAACAGAAAACGCCCCTCCGCATCATCCCGGCTGTAACCCATAGTCAACTGAGTCAGGTCATTGGTGCCAAAGCTGAAGAACTCGGCGTACTGGGCAATTTCATCCGCGGTCAGGGCGGCGCGAGGCACCTCGATCATGGTGCCGAACAAGTAATGGAGCCAGATCCCCCGCCGCTCCATCACGCCCATCGCGACGGCCTCCAAATGTTCCCGCAGCCATTTCAGCTCACTCACATGCCCAATCAGCGGCAACATAATTTCAGGCTGAACGGCAACCCGATCGGCCACCAGATCGCAGGCGGCCTCAAAAATGGCGCACACCTGCATTTCATAAATTTCCGGGTAGACCAGCCCCAGCCTGCAACCACGAAAGCCCATCATCGGGTTGACTTCGGCCAGTTCCGTCACTTTTTTCAGGATCTGGGCCTTTCGTTGCACCTCGTCTCGATATGGATCCGCCTGACGGACACGTTCCAGCTCCAGCCGCAACTCCTCCCGGTTGGGCAGGAATTCATGCAGCGGCGGGTCCAATAACCGAATCGTAACCGGATGCCCCGCCATGGCCCTGAAAATCCCCTTAAAATCCTCAAGCTGCATCGGCATTAATTGATCCAGGGCAGCTTTCCTGGCTTCCGCGCTTTCCGCCAGAATCATTTCATGAACCACGGGTAAGCGCTCCTGGGCCATAAACATATGCTCCGTCCGACACAGCCCGATCCCTTTGGCGCCTAGTTCCAGCGCCTTGCGAGCATCCACCGGGGTGTCCGCGTTGGCCCTCACACCCAGGGTACGGGTTTCATCCGCCCATTGCAGCAAAATTTCCAGCTCCGGCCCCAGGTTAGGCCTTTCGGTCGGGATGGCGCCTTCAAACACCTCGCCCGTGGCGCCATCCAGTGAAATCACATCGCCCTTGCGAAATAAGCGCTCGCCTATCCGCAAAATACCCGCTTTCTGATCAATACGACAACGTTCGCAGCCGGTAATGCAAGGCCTGCCCATTCCCCTGGCCACCACGGCGGCATGGCTGGTATTGCCGCCCCGGGTGGTCAATATGCCCTGGGCTGCAATCATGCCTTGTACGTCATCCGGGCAGGTTTCCGTCCGAACGAGGATCACCTTTTTCCCGGTAGCTGCCAGCGCTTCGGCCTCTTCCGGATCAAAAACGATCGTGCCGGTCGCCGCACCCGGTGAAGCGTTCAACCCGGTCGCCAACAAGCGGTTCGTTTTACGGGCCTGTTCCATGGCCGCCGGGTTAAATGCGGGCAAGAGCAACTGGGGCAACTGGTTGGCGTCAATCCGCAGCAAGGCGTCCTCCGGCGTGAGAATGCCCTCGTTCACAAAATCCACCGCAATTTTGACCGCCGCCTGAATCGTGCGCTTACCCGTTCGGGTTTGCAGCATGAACAAGCGACCTTTCTCAATGGTGAATTCCATATCCTGCACGTCCATGTAATGGTGTTCCAGCCGGTAAGCAATTTCCGAAAACGCTTCGTACAAGGCGGGCATTTCGCGGGCCATCTCCGCTATTTTCTGCGGTGTGCGAATCCCGGCCACCACGTCCTCGCCCTGCGCGTTACGCAGGTACTCCCCGTAAAGCTCCTTTTCCCCGGTGGCGGGATTTCGGGTAAAGGCCACCCCGGTGGCTGAATCCTCTCCCATATTGCCGAACACCATGGCCTGCACGTTCACAGCGGTGCCTAAATCATGCTCAATCCGCATATAATTGCGATACGCCACCGCGCGCGGAATATTCCATGAGCGAAAAACCGCTTCAATGGCTTGCTGAAGCTGCGACATGGGATCTTCAGGAAAGGGACGCCCGGTTTTGTCCTGCACGATTTCCTTGAACGTCTCCGCAATGTCCCGCAAGGTCTGTGCGTCGAGATCCGCATCGTCCCGAATATTCAATTGCCGTTTCCGATGGTTCAGGATGTCCTCAAAATAATCCTTGTTAATATTCAGCACCACACTGCCAAACATCTGGATAAAACGGCGGTAAGTATCGTAGGCAAAACGCTCGCTGCCGGATTGATGGATCAAGCCTTGCAAGGTCTGCTTGTTCAGCCCCAGGTTCAACACAGTTTCCATCATGCCCGGCATGGAAATTTTTGCTCCCGACCTCACGGAAACCAACAGCGGATTCTGCGGGTCGCCAAAACGACGTTGCATGGCCTGCTCCACCGATTCCAGGGCCAGGCGAACCTGGGGCATCAAGTCTTCGGGAAAACGCTCTCCCTGACTCAGGTACGCATTGCACACCTCGGTGGTAATGGTAAAGCCCGGCGGCACCGGCAAACCTGCCCGCGCCATTTCGGCCAGATTTGCCCCCTTGCTGCCCAGCAATTCTTTCATGTAGGCGTTGCCTTCGTTAAAAAGATAAATCTTTTTCGTCGCGGATCCCATAACAGCCCCCTCATTTCATACAAAATCAAAAAACACGTCACCAGCGCAAACAGCCCGGCCCCTCAACCGAGTCAATGCGTAATCATCTCAAAATAGACATTACCAAAAACAAACAGAAATAAAAGAATTTCTTTCAATCAATGCGATATTCAGATCACTAAAACCGGGTCTGCCAATCGTTTATCGGCGAATCAACGACACATGGTTGGGATGAGTCCGGTAATACGGGTAAAAAGTGGTCACATTCCGGCTACGCATCCGGTAGTTTTCCGGCAGCAGATCAGTACGAATGCCAAAATGCACCCGCGCCGTCGGCTGACGACGCTCCGGCTCCACATCCTTGCGGTTGTTCAAACCAAAACCCACGTCAATAAAGCCCTGCAAAAACCGGGTTAATTGCGCCCGGCAACCAAAGCCCACACTTTGCAAAAACGTTCGCTGGGAGGTATCCGATACCCCGCCCACGAAATTGACGTTGCTATGATCCAGCCAAACCTTGCCGAAATCGTAAAAAATCACGCCCTGAATGCGGCTTCCCAACCAGGGGCTGATTTTTTTCAGCCCCGGAATCGGGAACCGATCCTCAACGCCCAGGTTTACCCCGCGATCCCCGATTAGCAAGCCTTCCGTATAGCCCCGCACCGTGTTTTCGCCCCCAATCTGGAATTGCTCGGAAGCGGGCAACGCATCCGGCGTCATTTGGGTATAGGCTTTTAAAATCAGCAAATTTCCCTTCGGCAAAGTTACCAGCCGGTTGAAAAACCCTTCCACTTTCCAGAAGCTGACCGTGCTGTTATTTCCGCCCATATGGAAGGCGAACGTGTTTTGCGCCCTGGCGTACGTGCGCCCCAAGCGGTCGTACCGGCTATAGGTCAAACCGTGTTGAAGGGCGCGAATATCCACATACGAGGTCTTATCCCCGTCAAAATAACTGCTCACCTGCTGAAAATTAAGGCCCACATCAGTCGTCCAGCGCCGCTCCCGGCCCAGCGGCTGGCTTAACGTGACTGTGGTGTTATACGCCTTGCCGATAATCAACGGCGGCTGCTCAACCGGCAACATGACATGCACCCGGCTGTAGGCAAAACTGGTGGATAATTCGGTGCCGAAGCGATTGAGCGGCAGCGTATAGGAACCCATGGCAATCTGGGTTCCCTGCGCGCCAATCCAACGGCCATACAGACGATCGCCCAATGTGGTGAGACTATCGTTGCGGAATTCCACCCCACCGCGGTACCAACCGATAAACGGACGTCCCTGGTTATCGTAAGTACCCGACATCTGGAACGGTTGCTTTTCGGCTACCCGGATACAAATATGGGTCTGTCCCGGTTGATCGCCCGCCGAAAGGAACGCCTTTACCTTAAAGCCGTCGTTAAACCGGTTCAACTGGTTCAAATCCCTTTCCAGGATGCGAAAATTCAACAACTTGCCAGGCTTCAGCCGAATGGAGCGCCGAATTAACCGCGGATTATAAAACCGGCTCCCTTCAATGGAAATCTGCCCCACATAACCTTCCTGCACCCCAATGGTCATTTCGCCGTTCTGGATCTCCTGGGGGGGAATATAAGCCTCCGTAGTCAGGTAGCCCCGTTTGCGATACGCTTCGGTAATGGATTCCACCAGCTTGCCCAATTGCTCCAATGTTTCTTCCCGGCCCACGTAAGGCGCCGCCAGATCTTTCATTTCCTCCGGCGTCAGTAAAGTAACGCCCTGCACCCGGATTTGCCGCACCAGAAACGGGGGGGACTGGGGCTGCGGCGCCTGCTTGATTTCAGGCAAATCCAACTGAACCTCATCCAAAGGGGAAGGCTGCTTTCTTTTTCCGGTCTGAGACTGATCGGGCACGACGTTGGATGGCGTGAGCAACCCCGGATTCAACTGACCGGGAACGGATTGGCTATCGGTTCGAACTTGTGCGAAAACAGCGTTGGGCATATTCAACGCCATCGTAACGCCAGCCATTATCAGCCCCCGACAAGCCAAATCCTCCCAATTGCCGTTATCAATCCTCAAAGAAACCGTCTCATGTTGTGAATAAATGCATACGCTGCGGAATGATGTTGATGTCTCCGCCTGCCCCATTGTTATAAAGGGGAAACAGCTAACAATACATTGCAGAGGTGGCCATTCTTAAAACCCAAAAACTAGACCATCGACTAATATTCAATTAGCCAATGGTGTTTCATTATTTTTACTAGCATAGTGTATAGACTAAATAAATAAATTAGCTTTCAGCGCTAAAGGCGATCAACCAATTGTATACATTTTACTAAGCCATTTGTTTTGGGTAGCAAACATCGATTTTTGAGGAGAGGCATTGAATGAAAGTTGTCGTGAAAAACGCGTTGTATACTGGCGCGGTTTCCTTGGCGTTAAGTGTTGCGCTTGCCACGCTCAATCCACCCATTGCCCTAGGCGGGCCGGGCGATCTCAATTCCATTAACGATGGCCGGGATATCCAATCCGGCACTTATTTCAACACACCCGGCTCCCGAACCACCTTCCAGAATTCCGGCGGGGGCGGGCTTTGGCTCCATTCGGGCGATTTGGTTCGGGGACTGGAAAGCGATGCGGGAAAGGTTCCCACCGGCAACGGGGGAACGCTCTATTTTCGCGCGCCCGGCAATGTCATTCGTTTTGACGGCAATATTGACGTGAGCGCCGTACGCAACGGCGCACTTTACACCGGAAACGGCGGCAAGGTTTTCGTGGATTCGGCATATTTATTTCAGAACGGCAGCATTTTCGCCAACGGCGCCAACGGTGGACTGGTGCAATTTAACGTGGGCGGCATGACGGCTGGCCCCACGGCCAAAATTACGGCCCAGGGCTTTGGCGGTGACGGCGGCTCGGTCAATATTAACGCGACCGACACGGTCGATTTTTCAACTCGGCTCGCTGGTGGATACCTCCGGCAAGGTCGCGGGAACCTTTGACACCAATATTATCAATATTGAAGGCAGCGCCATTAATAACCAGGGTATTTTACGGGCCAACGGCACCGCCTCCACCGATTTTAAACCTGACAACGGCGACGCGGCAGTGATGAGCGCCAACCCAAACCTGGCGAACAATCCCGTTCCCGGCCCCATTACCGCCGGTAGCGGCACCCATGACACGGCCACCATGCAGAACGTGCTGTTCGCCACCCCAACCTCCGCAGATTTCCGGGGCGGAACCATTCGCCTGGTCGCCACCGGGCAAACCAACCCGACCACAACCGTTATCAACAACGCCGACAGCGACATGCTTTCCGCTACGGAGAAAAACAACCTCAACAACCGCAACGCGCAAATCGTATCATTCAACGAGGCCGATGTGCTGAACCGTGGCACCATTGAAGCGAACGGGGCATTCAACAAGGATGGCGGCACGGTGCTCATCGCCGCCGTCCGGAACGTATCCAACAGCGGCGCCATTCGGGCCAATGGCGGCACCAGCCCGGACGGCGTGTTTGACGTAAACGGCAACGGCGCCAACGGTGGCAGCGGCGGCACAATCATTCTGAACGCCATGAACCAGGTGAACAACACCAACCTGATCCAGGCCAATGGCGGGGCGGGTTCACTGGCCCAAAGCCGCTCCGGTTCGACCGGCACCGGGAAAAGCATCAATATAGTTTCCACCCCGATTGCAGGCAATGGCGGGCAAGGCGGCGTTATCGCGCTTAGCTACAATACGGGTTCCAACACCGGGAGCATACAGGCCAATGGGGGTACAGGCGGTGGTGGAAGTCATGCGAACGCCTTCGATATTGAGATTGGCAACGCGGCGAATCCCAACCCGGTCGCCAGTGCGTCAGCCACGGCCAATAACGGCTGAACCGGTGGGCAGGGCGGATTAATCGCCTTCAGCGGAAACGCCAACCTGACTGGAGGGGGTAGCACCCAGGCCAACGGCGGGCAAGGGGGTCGCGGCGGCAATGGCTGGGCCGACGCCCAATCCTTTTCCAACTTCGGCGCACCGATCGCCAATGCCAGCGCAACGGCAGGAGCAGGCGGCACCGGCGGCGCGGCAGGGGCCATTATTACCCCCACCCCGGCCACATTCGGAGCCGGGCAGAATTTCTCGGCCAAGGCGGGCGGAACGGGAACCAGCGGGGTCGCAGCCTTTCGGCAAATTACGGTGCAAAACGGGGTAAACTCCACCGTGACAGGAGGAACCCCCGCCACACCCGGAAGTCTGACCACTGGCAGCGACAATCCCCTTCTTGCCACTCGTCAGAACGAATACATCCGCCATGCGGAAAACGGCATCCTCTTCACCCAGAGTACCGGGGATGGCAACACGCGCGACACGCTGACCGGCCGCATCGCGGACACCCTGATTCGCACGGTAGGCAATCCATCCGGAACCGCAGGGGATACCCTGGCCGATGCGGAATCCGCCAGTAACCTGGTGCTATCCAGCACGGCTACCCTGGCACTCACGAACAATATCGTGAACGCCAATACCAATCCGCTATTCTTCAACATGAACACGCTCACCATACTCAACAACGGCGATTTAACCAACGGTACCCTGTGGACTCCTGGCGTACACCTGATCGGGGAGGGCTTTCACGATATGGAAATGGCGGTGGGCGGAGGACATATTTCATGGCTGGCCAACGGCTCCATTACCAACAACCAGATTGTGATTACCCGCGGATTATGGAGCGGCGGCAGCACCACCCTAGCCAGCACGGTGGATATCGTGAACAATAGCGACTTCATTAACATTGCGCCCAATAAGGCATTGCTATCCGGGTTTACGGTCGCCGGGCCAGCTTATGAATCATCCCATGCGGGCAGCCTGATCATGAAAGCGGCGCAGGATATTACCAACACCAGTTCCGGAAAAATGGAAACCAACCTGATTTTCTATGATATCCATCCGCCGTTGAATCAAAACCCGCCGATTGACTGGCCCAAGTTCCTGAACGGCGCGCAGATTGGGGCAACCGTCAACTTGCTGGCGGGACGGAGTTTAAGCAACGCAGGCATTATCGGGGCGGATGCGCTCACCTATCGCAACGGTCAGCTTGGCGCGGATAACCCTGCCCTCACCATCGGCGGGATTGTCATCGGCAGGGCGAATACCGGCGCATTCACCAACACCGGCACCATCACCGCCAACGGCGACGCGTTCTTTAGTCCAAACGAAAGTGACGGGCCAAGGTTCACCACCAATACCTTTCCGTCCACCACCAGTTTCGCGGGAACCGTGGACACTCCATAACTCCGCTGCATTCATCACCTCAACGCCTTACAAAAGCCACTCCAAAACGGGGTGGCTTTTGGGCTTTTTCTCGCCCAAACAGTGAAGCTCTGCCATAAATGCGAATGTGTCAAAATACTAAGCTCGGCCCTAAAGCCGCCGGAGAGTCATCAGTACATTAATTCCGGCTCATCCGTTTAATCCGGATTATTTTAAGTGTTTCAACATTTGCAACCTCATGTTTAACACCAAACCAAATCGCACATTATAACGGTAGAGCTATGAGGGCAAAGAAATCAGGGAAAGCAGCCGAATTTACTTTGACATAAAACATTCGGGCCTTTAGGGATCTGGGTTTTAAGCTGACTGTTGAGTATTGATGGAGTAAAATGCATGATTGCCGCACCCAGCCAGAAAACAGGACTACTCTTACTGACGGCCCTGATCAGCATGGCCGGGTTTTCCCATGCGGAAAGCCCCTGCCCACCGACCTACACGGTGGACTCAACAACGCACACCGTCACCATTCACAATACAGGGGACGCCTCTACCCAGATTAACAACGCATTGACCTACCTGGCAAACCGCACGGATAAAAATACGCCCTGGCTCCTGAAGTTTGATGGCGGCAAATATTATCTCAGCAAACGGATTGGCGCCGATCGACTGCAAAACGTTTCCCTGGTTTCCGAGCGCAACAATCCGGCGATTCTAATCAAGGCCCAGGGATTCAACACCGAATACCTGTTCTCTACGCGCTTCAGCCGGAATATTAGTATTAAAGGATTTGACTTTTACGGGCTCAGTCGAGTCTACAACCAGGCCAATTACACAAGCGATCCACAAGCGCCGGTATGGGTTGATCAAGGGCTGTATTTTGGCTCCTCCAACGGGGTAATCATCAATATGAACCGCTTTTTCAGCTTCGGCAACGCCGCAGTTCGCATTACAACGACAGAACGCGATCCCGTACCCGGCGTGAACAGTTTTAACAGCCAGGTCACGCAAAATTACTTCAACAATGTCTTCCAGGTCACCACCACATCCAACGATACCGTCCACGGCGGCAGCGCGAATTACCTCTTTCAGGGAAACACTTTCGACTATTTGCGCGGTTCGGTCAAGTTTGCCAGCCGTACGTCGGGCGCCGCCAATGTTTTCATCCGGTATAACGCCATTCGCAGCAGCAGCACAGACGGCATTGAAATCGTAGGCTACAATAACCTGGAAGTTTCCCACAACATATTCCAGAATATTGCCCGAAACGCCGTCAACTGTTACAGCAACGGACGCTCATCCACCGGGTTTCAATGGGGCGACAACATTTCGTTTAAAAACAATACGGTCAATAACACCGGCGGGGGCTTCCGCTTCAGCGCAGATTCCTTTCCAGACGGATTCAAGCCTGTACCAACCCATGTCTCATTTGCCGACAACAAGTTTTCAAACCTCACCGGCAACGCCCCGGTCATCACACTGTTAAATAGCGTATTTCCCGGTTTAACCGTGATCAATAACCAGTTCAGCAATATCCCCAGCAAGAAATACGTGTATATTCAACAAAAAGCAGCCGATACAACCTTTCAGAACAACCGTGCGGAAAACAAACTCATCAACGCAAGCTAAACATAAAACTAACGAACTGTGAATGAACGCCAAGCAACGCCTCACGTTACATGGGTTACGCAAAGGCTGGCGCAGTTTCCAAAGTTATATGCCAATCACAGGAGCGGCAAACCAACTCTTTCAGCTTCTCGGACGAATTCAGTTTCATGGTTCTGGAGTTGACATGTCGAATCTCAAACTCCTTAATTCGCGTATCCTGACTACCACAGGAACCGCAGCGTTTATCCTGCATATTCATTCCCCATCATCTCAACTATATTTAAAACTCAACCACTAAAGATTGTAGAGCAAAGGGTAAAGCAGCACACCGCCCGTCAGGCTAATCTCTAACTAGACGTTTGACTAAACCAAGCTATTAGCCTACAGAAGGTTATGTCGCCTGTAGGCAGAATTTCCGGTTTTGCTCCCATTGCCAGGCAGTTTTTAAAATATCTTCCAACCCATAATGGGGTTTCCAACCCAATAGCTGCTGTGCTTTATCCGAACTGGCAACCAGCACCGGGGGATCTCCTTCGCGCCGACCACACAGATCAACCGGAATTTCCCGGCCTGTCACTTGGCAAGAAAGCGACACCACGGCCTGCACCGAATCCCCATGCCCGGTTCCCAAATTAAACGCTTCCCCTGTGCCGGGCCGCTGACACATATATTCCAATGCCGCAATATGGGCGTCCGCCAAATCGTTTACATGGATATAATCGCGAATACACGTACCGTCCGGCGTATCGTAGTCATTGCCGTATATTTTCAGGGCTTTGCGACGTCCGTTGGCGACTTGCAAAATAATGGGAATCAGGTGGGTTTCCTCGTGATGCCCCTCACCGATCAGCCCACTGGGATCAGCCCCTGCCGCGTTAAAATAGCGGAGCGTCACGTAGGATAGCGCGCCCCGTTCATTCAGCAAGTCGAGCATACCCTCCACCATCAGCTTGGTTCGCCCGTATACGTTTACCGGAGATTTCCGCTCATCCTCCAGAATCAAATCGGTATTCGGGGTGCCGTACACCGCCGCAGTCGAAGAAAAAACAAAGTTTTTAACGCCAGCCGCCTGCATGGAATCCAGCAATTTCAAAGATTCACCCACGTTATTGCGCAGGTACAACATCGGTTCCACCTGTGATTGAGCCACCAATGCGCTGGCCGCGAAATGCACCACGGCGCTCACGCCATAATCGCTCAAAAGAGTCGTCACCCCTGCATCGCCAATACCACATCGCTGAAAAATCAACCGCTCCCCATACAGCACTTTCAAGTTTTCAATGGCTTCCGGATTGCCTTCGCTGAGATTGTCAATAACCAAAATACGGTGCGTGAAAGGCTTTTTTTGCAAATATCGATTCACAAAATGACTGCCGATATACCCAGCGCCCCCAGTCACCAAAATCGTTACCTGTTCGGATTGCGTTGCCATAGCCTGCCTATCCTTGCATTTTGCATTCAACTATTTATTCAACTCAACAAAAATCAATTCAAAAACCAGCATCAACCAATACTTGCTCGAAAGGCTGAGGTTTAGTTGATGCCTTAATCCTGATATAAACAAGCCCGGCTTTCAATCCGTTAAACAGAAAAAGCCTAAAAACCAGGTAGATAACTCTACCCGGTTTTCCGGAAACTTGGCAGGCGCCCTATATTAAGGCGTCGCAACCGGCGGTGGCGGTGGCGGCGGCGCATCCACGGCGGAAGAGGTATAAGCGGTATTCATAGGCTCTTCCGGGGTACCCTGTATCCCATCGGCGGTACTGGTTGAACTGGTGGGTTCCTGGGGCGACGAAAACGCGTTCGTCCAGGAACTGCCGGAGGAAGTAGCGCCACTGCCCGAATCGGTGCTGGCGGCAGAGCTGGAAGAGGCCGTACCTTTTTTCTTTTCCATTCTTTCAGTCAGCTTCTTCATCCCCATGGACGCGCCGGGAACAATCACATCCTTAACCAGCGGCTTTAATAAATCAGCCCAACTCGTATCCGCATAAGAGGCGCGGGACGACTGAACCATCAAGCTGCCTGACAACAACAGCACCGTCAAAAACATTACAAAAACTTTGCGACCGATAACAAAACAACTCATCATGTACAATCCTACTTTTCTGTCTACGCGCTGTGACCCTCAATAAGCGTATTTGTTTTCTCTAACTACTCATCTGATTTAATGTCAACTGCCAGCCTGGGGGTACCCAACCAGGCAATGCGCTCATCAGACATAAATCATAAGAAGTTTTAAATTCTTTGACAAGCTGATTTTTTAAAACACTCGTTTTTTGCATCGAATTAACCACTGTTAGACATACCTTAAACATATATCATATCGAGGATCCACCGACTTTTTAATCCGTTACCAGGATGAGTTCTTAAAACGCCAATAAGGCTGAGGTTCAGTGACGCTCAGCAGCACAGGCAACTCAACCATTAATAACCACAAACACAGATTTAAAATAAACCCGCTTTTAACATTCCACGCCAAAGCTCATCCATTCATTTCATATTCCTAGTTTTCACCGAAAATCAAACCTTAAAAGCATAGAGGCCATCTATTCACCGAGTCCATTGGGGAACCCAAAGCTCATGCTAGCCAGTTAGCGCGAGAATTTCTAATCAACTGTCCAGTGTCGTTTAAACACATAGGTGATTTTATATTTCCGTGGTTTCAAATACTCTGCTTAAACGCTAGTGATAAATTGACCACGCGAAGTTCTTATTTTGAAATTTTATATATTCCTTTCTCAATAAGGCTTTAGCAATCGTTTCTTTTGTCACCACAGAACTGTAGAGTTTGGCAAACCGAATCCGGCTAAATCATTTTCGAAGGGAAGAACCTGCCCTTTACTTATTCTGCACAAGTTACCGGATGAATGGAGGAATTACGGCGTGTTGACACAAAGTCTGGAAATGCTTCCAAGCAAAAGCCTGGAACAACTGTTCGCCCAGGTTTCCGCAAGCGACACTGCTCAAACATTCAATACGCTTGCCCCTTCGGTTATTGCGGAAAGTTATGACCTCAGGAAGGAAAAGCCAATTCAATGGTTTTTCAAGCGAAGCATCGATATTCTAGGCAGTGGCGTAGGACTCCTGCTGCTGTCACCGCTGTTGAGCCTGGTAGCGCTCGCAATTCGCATGGAATCCCCCGGCCCCATCATTTATAAACAAAAACGGATAGGCATTCACGGCCAGAAATTCAACATATACAAGTTTCGCAGCATGCGGCAAGACGCAGACGCCATGCTGACCACATTACTGGATCAAAACGAAACGAACCCGGGCATGTTCAAAATGTTCAATGACCCAAGAGTGACACGAATCGGCCGTTTCATCCGAAAATACAGCATTGATGAGCTTCCGCAGCTAATCAACGTACTCAAGGGGGATATGAGCCTGGTTGGCCCACGCCCGCCTATTGAACGAGAATTGCAGCACTATAAGAACTGGCATTATTTCCGGTTCGCCACGCTGCCAGGGTTAACCGGGATCTGGCAAGTCAGCGGGCGCTCCCGTATCAAGGAATTTGATACCGTGGTGCGCATGGATTACCAGTACATCAATGAATGGAATTTGGGCCTGGATATTAAACTGATTCTAAAAACGTTCCCGGTTGTCCTGTGTGGAATGGACACCGCTTAAACGGCCCGGCGTCCTTTACAAAATGTTCCAGAGAAAAAGAGGCTAGAGGGGTTCCGTCCGGTCGGTTTAAATCGGTCGGGCCTTCTTTTTGAGAGAAGGCTCTTTTATTTTCCATGCGCCCATCCTGCCTAGAGGCACATGGAAAGCGCGTAAAACATCCAGGCCTGTCCCCAGTGCATATAAGAGATACGATTCCAGCCGTTACGCAGTTTCTGATAATAGAAAAAGCCTTCTTTGGGATTCTGAAACGCCCCGCTCAACTCCAACAGTCGGGCCTCAATTTGCGCCAGCCGTTCCGGTTGCCAGATCAGCGCGTTTTCCCTTAACGTCTTAAATAACACAATCGTTTCGGCCAGTACACGCACATCAATCGGGTACAGTTGGTGGCTATAATACTTGGGAACCCCATCTTCCGAAAACAGGTTGGCGAGATAATAATCAGTCACCTGCTTCAGCACGGGCAGGAATTCATCACTCTGCAAGTGGATCGAAGCCTTAATCAGGCTTTCAATATTACACGCGGTATGGATGTTATCCATCCAGCGATGATTCGCCCTGGTTCCGTAAGGCCAGGAACCGTCCTCACCGATATCCAGCAATGAGAAGCGGACTGATTTCAACGCCTTCTCATGAATTTCCCCTTGCCGATCCGGCGGCATATAAGCAAGGGTTTCAGCCAGGTAAGCGGCACCCAGCAGGTTGGCGTTATGCACTTCCACATCGCTGCCGGGAACATAGCTGAAGCAGATAAACTTGGCGTTTTCAAACTTCGCCAGCTCATCCAGTATGAACTCAGATACCCCCAAAGCCAGGGATAGCGCTTCCGACTCCTGAAACTGCCGATAATATTCAAGCATGGCGCGCCCCACGTATACCGAAGTCACCAGATTTGGCATACCTTGTTGCACGTAAAAAGCCCGCTCCTGCCAATCGAAATGATACCCCCAGGCATTGCCTTGACGACGTTGTATACAGAGCCGCTTAAGGCGCTGGTAAAGTATATAGGCGTCATTGTTATAAACCTCGCCACCCACCTGTCGCAGCAGATTGAGATGGGCTAATAAAAAAAGCGCGCCGCCCTTTGGGTTAAATCCCCTTGGCACCAGCAACAACCGACGGAAATCAACGGGGGATTGCTTACAAAACTGCAACAAGGCCAGTCGAAACACCTTACTTTTATATAGAGGCGTTTCCCTGAACAACAGGCTGTTCAACCCGTCAAACAAATCCGCCCCTTCATAATTTCGGGCGCGAACGTATCCCAACAAAGGCGTTAGCAAATTCATCACCGGCCGCTCAGAAAAACAACTGGCAGGCTGTCGAACATCGCTTAATTCCGGCAAAATAGCCAGAATTTCCGGCCTATCGGTTAGCAAGTTCTTCATACAGCGCCTCCAATTGCCGTTTAATCACCGGCAATGCAAACTTTTCGGCCGCTAGCTGGTAACCAGCCCGCCCCATTTCCCTTCGCAATCCAGGGGAGGAGGCCAGCCACTCAATACGCTCCGCCAATTCCTCGCATTGACCTGGTTGAATCAGATAGCCATTGACCCCATCCTGAACCGCTTCCGAAATACCGCCCACATCGGTCGCCAACACGGGAAGACCGTAAGCCATTGCCTCCAGTACCGAAATAGGAAGCCCTTCATGATAGGACGGCAGCAGCAGCACGTTGGCATTCCGGAAGGTTTCATCCTTGCGACTGCCATCAATCCATCCGCGAACGGCCACCTGTTGCTGCACACCGGCGGCAAGCACCTTGTTTTTAACGGTTTCCAGCTCCCCATCGCCATACAGGTCAATCCGCACATTCTCTCGCTGAAGGCGCCTGGCCGACTCAATAATGTCATAAACACCCTTGCGTTGGCCCAACCGCCCCATAAACAGGAAGTTAACCGGCTGGCTTGCCCCATCCTCCAACGCTGTCTCCAGAACCGGTTCTCGCAAAACAGTCGGATTGTAGATCACCCGAATATCAGGATGGCCGGAAATAAGGTGCAGATCAGTTCGCCATTGGCCGGAAAGCGCAACCAACACATCGGCGGAACACAGGGTGGAACGAATCAATCGTTTCAGGAGAAAAGGCATTTTCCCATAAAACACGTTAAAACCCGCCCCATGCATATGCACAATTATTTTTTTCCGAAACAGCCTGCTCAACCAGACGACGCCGCATTTTCGAAAAAAGCTCCCATAAGAGGAAGTATGCACATGCACCATCTTCACCGAAGGGCATTGAATTAGCGTGGCGATATAGCGGAACAGGAAAACCAGGTAGTAGACAATCTTGTGCTGCACGTTTCCATCGACATAAGACGCCATGAATCGTATGCTGCCGTCATCCAGCAGGCCCGCCTCCCGGTACATGCAAATGACAGACGACACGCCACCTTTGGCTCGCATATCAGTTCCCACCATAATCACTTGAGGTGTCTTATTATTCATCCTCCAGCCCGCTTTCAATTCAATGAATTCTTGATATTACTGACAATGTTGATGAATTTTCCGTTCGGCCCCCGCTCAATTTCGGAGACTTCCTGCACCAGCACTTTCATATGCGGGGAAGTGTGCTTCAAGGTATTCAACACCAGCCGTTCCCTATCCACTTCGCTGAAACTGCCGTTGGTCAGCACTTTCAGTACAACCTCGCCTTGCTTTTCCTGGTAAAACTGGGTCTCAATCACATTGTCCACCCCGACCGGGATATGGGCGGTAATTGCGATATGGTAGCCTTCCGGGGTCAACAGGTATCCATAGGAGCGACCCAGGATTTTTTCCACCTTCCGGAAATAACTGCCGCATGCACACCGGGTAAACTCAGCCGGATCGCCTTTCAGGTAAATAAAATCCTGAGTCCTGTACCTCAACAGCGGCATGACGTAATTATGCAATTGGCTGCCAACCAGTTCATAAGTGCCATCCCCACGATTGGGCAGCAATTCCACAATCGAGTAATCCTCCTGGATATGGTATTGATGATGCTGGCATTGCCCAATTGCAGCCACCCGTTCCGCCTGGCCGTACCAATCGTAAATCCGGGTCTGAAATACCGCTTCAATATAGTCCCGTATCTCTGGCTCCAGGGACTCGGAAGATGTAAAAACAGCGTCAAACCGATAGTTCACCCCATGATGCCTGAAAAACTTAGCCAGCACATGCCCCATGGATGGGCCGCAATAAAGGATTTTCGGCTGAAAGTCCTGAATCTTGCGTATATAATGAATACTGTTATCCAGAGACAGATGATAGCTGGACATTTGCAACTCCCGGTTCGCAGGATTGTAGCGCCAGAAAGGTGGCTCATTTTGCGAGGAGGGAACAATGATGTCGCCACGAAGGGAAATCCGTTTTTTCCCCGAATCCCCCGCGTTTTGCCATTGTCTCCACACAACGGCGTGTTCAAAATTAATCGCGTCAAAATCACGGATAAATTTTCCGGGTGTGCCGGTACTACCACTGGTGCTACCTACGTTGCATAAAAAATTATAATGCCGACGGGAAATAAACCGATCCAGATTACCCTGCACTGTTTTCTTATCAATGAGCGGCAGTTTAGAGAGATCCTGCAAGGTGCGGATATCATCCGGCCTGATTTTCAACTCCCTGAACAAATCCCGATAATACGGCACATTTTTATTGCAATGCCTTACCATCTTATGCAACAGTTTCTCCTGGTATACTCTCAGCCCGGCAGAATCAAGGTCGTGCGTATCAGCCAATACCTTGACATATTGCTGAAACCGGGTTCCTCGTCTGTATAACTTTCGCAACCAACACTGAATCTCAAAGAAACTAGTCATACCCATTCCCTAGTTCTCCATGCCTATCTCATTAATCACACTGATAAATTTGCCGTTTGGCCCCCGCGGAATACTGGCAACCTCCTTCACATCCACTTTCATCCGGGGAGAAGTATACGTTAACGTATTGCTAATCAGTTTTTCCCTATCCTTGTCTGTAAAAAGCCCATTCGTTAAAATCTTGATGGTAACCTCACCAGCTTGTTTCTGGCAAAACTGGGTTTCAATCAAATTATCAATGCCACAGGGAATATGAGCGGTAATCGAAATACGGCAGCCTTCTGGCGTAATCAGGAAATTCCCGTTCCTTCCCAAAATCCTATCAACCTTGCGAAACGCGGAACCACAAGCACAAGCATCTTCCGAAAGGTACACATGGTCATGAGTCCTGTAACGCAGTAGTGGCATTACGTAATTATGCAGATGGGTGCCAACCAGTTCATAGCTACCGTCATCCTCATTTTCCAACAGTTCTACAACCGAATAATCCTCTTCTATGTGATAACTGCCATGTTTACATTGCCCAATTGCAGCCACCCGTTCCGCCTGGCCATACCAGTCATAAACACGGCACTGGAACACATCCTCAATATACTCCCTGGTATAGCTCTCCAGCGATTCCGATGAAGTGAACACCGCATCAAAAAAATATTCCTTCTTGTGCTGACGGAAAAACTTAGCCAGCAACGCGCCATTGGAAGGAAGGCAATACAGAATCTTCGGCTCAAATGACATAATTTCATCAATATAAGCATTGCTGTTAGCGGGCGACAAGTGAAAACTGGACATCTGGAGTTCCAGGTTGGCAGGATTATACCGCCAGAACGGCGGCTCTTGGCGGGCAACCGGCACGATAATCCCTCCCCGCATGCTGGCCCGCTTTTTGCCGTAATCTCCGGCGGTATGCCATAGCCGCCAAGTTGCGGCATATTCAAAGTTGATGGAGTTGTAGTCACGCAAAAACCGTGCCGGACTACCCGTTGTGCCGCTCGTTACCCCCATTTTACACAGGACATTGCGACGTTTTTTATCAATCAATTTATCAAAATTTAATTTGACGGTCTTTTTATCGAGCACCGGCAGCTTCTTCAGATCCTCATAAGTCTGAATATCTTCGGGACTCAAACGAAGCTCACGGAACAAATCCTGATAATAAGGCACGTTCCGGCAACAATGCCGCACCATTTTTCGAAGCTGCTCATTCTGGAAAAACCGTAGCGCATCTTCCGAATAGCCTCGGGTTCTCTCCAGTAATTTTAAATGTCTCTGGAATCTTGGCCCTTGCCGATACAAACGTTTCATCCAGCACTGAAATTCAAACAGAGGCCTCATCAGTCAATCTCCCCGAAAGTGCTTGCGTACTTTGTTTTTCCTGCCGAGCCGAACGCCGTTTCGAAACAGGCAAAATAGATTCGTAAAGATGGTAATACTGCCGTTTCATGGATTGAATATCAAACTTCTGCACCCGCTCAAGCGCAACCATCCTCATCCGATCCGCCTGATCCGGGTTTTCATAGACAAAACGGATTTTCTGGAACAAATGCTCAGCATTGCCACTCTCAAACAGAAGACCGTTCACGCCATCCTCCACCAGTTCTTTCGGGCCGTCGGTATCACTGGCGATCACCGGAAGACCGGCAGACATTGCTTCCAGTAAGGCAAGTCCCAAGCCTTCATAACGGGACGGCAACACAAACACATCGCCCTGGGATAGCACTTCCCGCACATCCGTCCGATTCACCAGAAACTGAACGAATTGACCCAGTCCCAACTGGCTGACTTTCTCCTGCAAATACCTGAAAGAATCCATGCTATAAGCGTATACCCCACCCATCAGGCTGCATTCAACATTCAAGCCATGCCGCACGCAAAGCCGAACAGCGTCTATTAATATATCCTGCCCCTTAACCGGGTAATCCATTCGTCCCACATGCACCAGGCGCAAAGGTTGTGCGCTAAATCCCCCAGTTTCCAGCCGAGCGCAAAGCCCGCTTGGTTTGGCCTGTGCAAAGTGGGAAAGGGGAATGCCGTTATAAATCTGCCGATAATTTAAAATGCCCCGCTGCTCGCATAAAGTGGCCACTTTGCCTGAAATGGCGATATTGCAATCGATAATGCGCCTGTGAATGAAAACATGCTTCCAGTCCAGGCGGGGAAGGGTCATGGTGTCGTGGACGGTGAACATCAGCTTCAACCCAGGCGCCAGGGCTTTGCATAGTACGCCCCATAGTTTACTGCCGTAATTATGCGCATGAACAACGCCAATCTGGTGACGGTGAATAATACTCAGCAGTTGCCACAAATACTTGGGATGTTTATGGCTCTCGGGCCGATCCATAAAATACACGTTCAACCCCAGGCGTTCCAGGCGCTCTCTCATTTCCGGATTGACCGCCTGATTCATCACCACGACCGTAAAGCTGACCTGATCGTCATCCCGGCAGGCGGTCAGGAAATCAATCAGCAGTTTCTCGGATCCGCCCACCTCCAAAGAAGAGATTAATTGCAAAACATTCAACACTGGACTTGACATGGCGTTCCCTCCCTCAAAACCGATTTTCCATGCCGGGCCATCACCTTGCTTTCATACTCCAGGTAAAACCAGCGAGAGTAAACCAGATAAAACAGTCGGCCCAATAACCCGCTAACAGCCACAACGTAAGCGCCGTAAACCATGCCAAAAAAAGGCAATAGCGAGCCATTCAACAGGATAATCATCCCCAGTTGAATATAACGGCCAATGCTTAACACCTTGGGACGACCTAATGAATAAAGCGATTGCTCGTACGGCATGCTCATCAGGCTGATAATAAACGTCAGCAGAAGAATTTGCAGGATTGGAACCGCAGCGATATAGTCTTTCCCCAATAAAAAAGGAACCAGCCAGTACGTAAAAGGTATTACCATGATTGCCGCCACAAAAATCAAGGTGGTCGCACGAATCATTTTTTTGGTTTTTCGGCAAATCTCTTCCTCTCCCAATTCGGAAAGGGCGGGCAACAGCACTTTTCCTATTGCAACCGGTAAAAACGCGACAATCGAACAAAGCTGATAAGCCGCGTTATAAATGCCCAGTTGCTGAAAACCGACCCAGAACCCAAGCATGAAAAAGTCAATCCGCCCCAGCAAGTTATACGCCGTTGAATAGACAAACATCCATTTTTCATAATCCAGAATTTCACCCATTAATGGCTTTTGAAAGGGCTTTTTAAAGTAATCCCGAATAAAGGAAAAATACTTGCCTAAAAACACCATGGAAAACAACAACGGTACCAGGTACACGTAAAACACGTATTGCAAAGCAACCGCATTCCCTGCGAACAGGAACAGGATAAACAGCAAAGCGACGGCATACCGGGTTATATTCAACACAGCCCGCAACTGAAATCGCTGATTCGCCTGCAGGTAGGTGTCATTCACAAAAAAAAGGGACTCCCCCAGCAACCCCATAATTAAAAACGGCAGGTAACGGCTCACGGCGGATTTGTGCATCAGGGAAAACAGCCAGTCTCCGCCGAATACAAAGAAAAGCACCAGGCTCAGCAGCGTACATAGCTTAACCGACAGGTACAGGCCGAAAATCCCCTGCTTTTTATCTTTTTCCCTGGCTGCAAACCGAACGGCCGTATTTTCCATGCCAAAGTCGAACAAGGCGCTACAGGTGGCAACGGTGACAAAAATAAAGGAATATTTCCCGTAATCCTCCGGCCCCAGCTTGCGCGTGAGTACCAAGATAATCAAAAAGTTCAGCCCTTTAGTGATTACACTCTCGCTGAATGTAATGCTCATATTCTTCAACAGAGGCGGTAATTTGAACCACCCCTTGAACTTAAGCACGGAGAGGGTTGCGCTTGACATACAACAGTCCCAATAACAGGAAAAGAAATACTTTGAAGTGCGGAGAACCAAACGTGTGATCGAAAATACTGACGAAAAAAACTGTCATCATAGCCGCACTGAGAGACAGGCTGTAAATGCCGTAAAAGCCATGCCAGCGCTTGAATTTACGCCAGGTGTCAATCCAGATGAACAGCATGAAACTAAACAGCACAGCAGCGCCGATCACACCCATTTCCAGCACGGTAAGCAGGTAAAAATTATGCGCGAACCAGTTCCGAAACTGATCTGATGGCACCCAGGCCGGAATATACGGCCATGCCACCACCGCGTAAGAATTCAAACCGGAGCCAAGCCAGTAGGATTTTGCGCTGCTGGTAATCGCCGCAATAGGCACCTGCCAGATAATCAGCCGTTCGCTGTAACCTACCGTTTCTACATACGAAGTGCTGCTCAACGTTAGAACCGAAGGCAAAATCGCAAAACAGACAAATGCCAGCATAAAAATCAGGGATCGTTTAAAAGTAGGCTGGCTTACCCCCAGAAAATACAATGCAGCCGCCGATAATCCAAGCAAACTGCCGCGCGAATACGTGGTAATAATTCCCATCAACAAAATGCAAACCATCCAAAACGCCTGCTTTTTCCGCTTGACGCAAAACACGTAAATCGGCAAGAAGGCAGCCGCATTGGTGGCCAGATAATTGCCCAGGCTATTGAAGTGCCAGGTGGTTCCACGGCCATGCCATACGATGTTGGAACCCAGACCCAGATAGCCCAAATAGCCGCGCGCAGACTGAAAATCAGAGCCGATGCCCGTAAATGACTGGAACGATCCTAGCGCAGCTTGTGAAAGCGCGGTGAACAAAACCACTTTCAGCGCCAGGGAACGGGTAATTTGCCTGGTTCGAATCAGATACACCGTCATGTAGTACATAATGAACGCTTCAAACACCTTGAAAAAACCCAGCATGCCGGTATCGCTCTCCGAGAAAAAACCAGCCAGGAAAAAGGTAACCGTCAGCAGGAATATCCAGCCATCCAGGCTGGTTTTTAGGCTAACCCGGTGGGAACGAAGCACCATATGCCCCAGGCATACCAGGAAAGTAAACAGAAGCACCAGCTCGTTCAACGAAAAACTGACAGGAAGCACCCGGATACGATCCACAAACGGAATCGTAAAAATGGTAAGCATAAACGCCTTGTCCGGATTAAGCGCCAGATAGCCCAGCGCAACAGCGCCAAGCACCGCGGCCATAATCAAATAGGCAGGCACAAAAAAGGAGAGCATGCCCAGGAGGGCGGAGACAAGCAGGAAAATCCCCGCCCATCCCCAATTCCCTATAGACCCTGGGTTAGCGAAAATCGGCCTAGCCATTGGCGGCCCTCGGATTCGGGGAAACCGCATGCTCAACCAAGGCCAGGGCAAACTGGATGTTCGTCACCAGATAACGCTTCCACATGCGGCCCGGCTCCTGAATCAAGCGAAACACCCATTCCATGCCGCCGTCCTGCATCCATTTCGGGGCGCGCCGCACCTTGCCCGCCATCACGTCGAAACTGCCGCCCACGCCCATCACAAAAGGCGCTTCCATAATGGCTTTGTAGTCGCTGATGAAACGCTCCTTGCGGGGGGAACCCATCCCCACGAACAGAATATCCGGCCTGGCGTCCCGAATTTTATGGGCAATCTCCAATTCATTCTCTGGCGGATAATAACCGTTTTGATAGCCGCAAATCTGGAGATCGGGATATAACCGGCGATAGTTTGTCACCACGTCCCGTACCACGTCTTCTTCGGCGCCCAGAAAGAAGATTCGATAGTCGCGTTGACTGGCCAACCCCACCAAGCGGTGCATCAGGTCAATCCCGGCGACTCGCTCAGGAATGTGAATCCCCAGCAGTTTTGCGCCCAGCACGATTCCGGCGCCATCCGCATTCACCAGATCACTATTGTTCACAATCTGGCGAAGCCTCCGGTTACGACGCATGCTCATCAGTTTCGCCACATTCACCACCACGTGCTGGGCCGGTTCGCGACGCTCAATCATTTCCGAGATACGGGCCAGGGTCTCCTCCATGGTCAGCGCGTCAATTTTGGCGCCCATGAAATCAACCCTTTTTTTTTGATGTGACCCAACGCCTGTAACGGAGCCAACCAGGCTTCCGCCGCCCCGGCCCGGCCCGCGCCAGTTGGAGTATACTTCGTGTTCCCATTCCAGGCGCTCGTTCTGTTCACGGGCAATCGCCCCAATCAGGGGAACCTGGGCTTCCCGCACCTTGGCGGCGATTTTACGCAAGGTCTGGTAGGTGGCGAATTTATCCGCAAACAGAACCACCCCGTCGGAAATATGGGCAATCGCCAAGAATTCCGGCGCAATGGAAGCAGGCGGCGTATCGATAAACACCCAGTCAAACTGCTCCTTCAGCACATTCAGGATGTGGCGGAACCCTTTGCTGGAGAAATAATCAAAGGCATTGGCCACCGAATTTCGGTTCAGAGCCATGTAAATGCCGTTGGCGTCCTGCATCATGCCCGACAAAACATCCTCCGGGTAAACCGGCTGACCGCTGCGCAATTTCAAATCCGTGGAGAGGATTAAGTCCGTCAAGTCAAGCCCGGCAGATGAATCCACCACCGATGCATACAACTGTGAGGGACGCAAATCCGCGTCGATAAACGCAACGGTTTGCCCCAGCGCGGCCATGCATTGCGCAAGATAATAGGCGCCGCCTGACCTGGGTTTTTCCAGGGCGGAAGAAGTAAAGCCAATCACCCGCGCATCCAGCTTGGACGCCTCAATCCGCAGGTTGGAAATAATCTGCTTACCCGCGAGATCATTCATGGCGAACATGGACTGGCCTTCCAGACGATCCGCCGCATCCAGCCAGGGAATAACGCCCAGAACCCTGGTACGGGTGGCTTCTTCCACAGCATCCGCGCCCTCGCAACGATCCTGGGAGCCGGTTTTAAGAACAGAAAGCCCCATGCCAGCGCCCAATCCCAATAAAACCGACATCAGCAAAATATGCACATTGGTGGGGAACGAAGCGCGCTCCGGCAAGGACGGCGCATCCACCACAAACACGTTGCTAGGGGTTTCAGCTTCCTTAATCTGCACTTCAATCTGCTTTTTACGCATTTCATCGTAAGCCAGGGCCAGCGCTTTTTCTTCCTCCTGCAAGCCGGTGAGGGTAAAACGGCTTTCCGGAATCGCTTTCAAGGAGGCATCCACCCGCCCAATCGCGGAGGAAAGGCTTTGCACTTCCGCACCCAAAGCGGCGGTTCGCGCATTGGAAGCAGCTAAATCCTGAACCAGTTGGCTGCGCACGTTATCAAAAATCAGCGGGCCATTACCGGCGTTTTTGCCGACCGTGCGCCGCACCTCGTTGCTCACCTGAGACTCCAGCGTTTCAATCTGGTTTTTGAGCGCCACCAAATGCGGGTTGGTCGGTGCTTCCTTCACGCTGTCGTGGGCATACTGCTGCTTGAGGGCCGCCAGATCGGATCGCATTTTGACCAGGTTTTCGTTGCCCGAACCCAACGCAACCGCTCTCAAGGCATCGCGTGGAGCCAACGACAACTGGCTTTGCAACGCCCTGGCATTGCCCGAATTATTGTTTTTGGCCGCCAAGGCGGTTTCCAGTTGGGCGGTCAACTGGGTTTTAAGGCGCACCAATTCCTGGGTCTGGGAATCCATATCCACCGCGTTATTGCCCGTCTGGAAATGCTTGATCCGTTCCCGAACAGACAGCAGTTTAGCCTGGATATCATCCAGTTGCTCATCAATGTAAGACCGTTTTTTGGCGTAAATCTGCCGGTTAATATCCAGGTTGGTGTCATCCAGTTTTTGCAGGGCCACACTCAAAAGATTCTGGGCCATCTTCGGATTATCCCACTTCAGTTGCACCTGGATAATATCGGTATTCGGCTCGGTTTTCACCTTGATAATCTTCTTGGCGTCCCCCTGGTCGTGAATGGGTTTGCCCTGATGCTGGCGGGCCTCTTCCTGAATGACGTAACCGGCCAGGAACTTTTCCATTTCACGCGACATCAGGATTTCGGACTGGGTCATCACCGGGTTGCCGGAACTGGTCAAGGAGCTGAGATAACCCGGCTCATCCCGCTCCTGGCTGAGGTAACTGCGGGTGGATGTGTCCTTGATCCACACCTTGGCCTCGGATGAAAAAGCAGGTTTGTACACAAAGGCCACATACCCCACTGCGAACAGAGTCACCACACCGGTGGAAGCAAAAATAAGCCATTTATCCTTGATAAAATTGCGAATAAACCGATTGCGCCTGAATTCTTCAATCTGCATAAGTGCTGTTTTCCTCTCAATTCCAAATATGAATGCTTGCGCCTAGCGACGGTTGTTCACGTTGTTAATCGTATTGAAGCGGGTTGGGTCAAACAGAAGCGCCCAACTGTTCGCCCCGGCGGCAATCGCCCCCAGCGGCACCACGACCCGGGCGATATAATCAAAGGCATGGCCAATCCGGGGGGTAATTTTGTTAGGTACATACACCACATCATTGGGACGCAGGCTCATATCCTCATGCCTGGGATCTACCGTGGTGGTCGTCATATGCCCGTTGCCGTCCACCCGGCTCACATATACCTTATTCGGCGAATATGACGCTTCGGTGGAAAGATAGCCGCCCGCCGCGCCAATGGCCGAATTCAGGTTAGCCGACTGGGCGCCGTCCAGCATAAGCAGGCCGGGCTTGTTGACATAGCCGTAAATCTTGACCGGAATATCCTTCTGGAAAATGGAAGAACCCAGCATGGTTTTGTATTTTTTCTCGTCCACCGCGTAAGGCGTGGGTAAAATAGGCACCTCCACCGAATCGCCCGCAATCAGGAACAAATCCTGATCGCTGTTGGCGTTTTGCACCAGATCCAGCAGGTTCACTTCAAACGAGGAACCGTCAAACTTGTTGTGGATTTTCACGTGCTCCAAATCCGCATCGTAGCGCAGCCCGCCGGAAGCCACCAACACATTGGAGAGCAAAGGCAGTTTCCGCTCCAGCACCAGACCGGGTGCGGTATTCTGCACCATCTGGTTGCGGCTGATGTCGGTCAGCATTTCATACGGGCCGGGCCGCAGCACTGCGCCCGCCACATACACCTGGAACGGCTTGGTATGCTCCAGCTTGACGGTAACTTGCGGTTTGTTCAGGTAAAACTTCAAGCGCTCGGTCAAATCCTTTTGCAATTCCTCGATGGTCATGCCCGCCACGCTCACCGAGCCGAACGGGGCCAGGGTAATGTTGCCATCGGGCTGCACCAGCATGCTTTCCTGGGAGAATTCGGGCGAATCGTAAACAGCCACGCTGAGAATATCGTTCGGCCCCAGCCGGTATTTTCGGCCGGTGTAATTGGCGATGATATGGGCATTTAAAGGCTGGCTGGACATATTTTCCAGCGTCGGCTCGCCAATTGAAATCAGCGGTTGCTGGGCCTGGGCCGGAATTTTTGCGGCCGGCGTCCCGGTAATTTTACCGGCGTCTTGGGCATTGGTGGCTTTGGCGGCGAAAGAAGCGACAGGAGCCAATGAGACAGCCAGTACGAGCGTATAGCAAAACAGTTTATTTGACATCAGGAATCCAATCCCTCATCCATTGAGCGCTGTTGTGAACCCCAACATTAACCGCTTAAAACGGCCGCGCCTCAATTCGACAAGCTGCTATTTCACAGCCTGCCTGACCGACTAGTTCTAAGTACCCATCCGTCTAGTCTGAATTTTTTATTCGCACACATTACAGAGCGTTGCCCTCACAACGCCCTTATGTTTTTTAAACCGAACATAACCGAAAAGAAAGCTGAGCCGTGAAAATTGTCCCCTTTTTATCAAGCATCAAGCTCATCCTGCGACGAATTTAAATCCACAAAGGGCAAGCTATTAACCGATCTGGCAGATTGCCAAAACCGGCATGCCTCTTGATAAAAAACACCCCGCACCATGCCGGTACGGGGTGTTTTTGAAATTGCCAAATTGGCCCAGGCAAAGCGTTACGCCATGCTATACGACACTGAGCAACGGGTTCCCAAAGAAAGTCAGGCGCGTGACGGAATCGCCGTTTTCCGCATAATCGCATCCCAGCAGGCGATACTGGAACCCCGCATCCATCCAGTCTTTTCGGCTGAGAGCGTTGCGGGTGTCGATCACGTTCCGGTTTCGCACTGCGGCCGCCACCTGACGGGGATTGATGTATTTGAACTCGGCATGATCCACGGTGAGCAGAATGCAGTCCGAATCCCGAAACGCCGCTTCCAGGCCGGACAATTCATAATCGAAATGCTTCACGTGCGGATCATAAACGGCCAGCCGCAAATCCGGGTTCTTCTCAATCATCTCAATCAGTTTCAAGGCGGGCGATTCGCGCACGTCATCCACATCGGGCTTATAGGTCAGCCCCAGCAGAGTAACTTTGGGGTTCGGGATGTTCCTGACCGTATCCAGCAGCATCTGGTAGGTAAACTCCGGCATAAAGTCGTTAATGTGCCGCGCCTTGGCGATCAGTTGAGCGGTTTCGGGGAATTTTTCCACCACAAACCATGGATCCACCGAAATGCAATGCCCGCCCACGCCCGGCCCCGGCGAATGCAGATTCACCCGTGGATGCAGATTGGCAAAACGAATCACCTCCCAGGCGTTAATGTTCAAGTGCGGTGAAATCCGGGCCAGTTCGTTGGCCAGCGCAATATTCACATCGCGATAGGTGTTTTCCATAATTTTCACCATTTCGGCAGTGGTGGCGTCCGTTAAGTGGATTTCCCCCTCCACGAAGCAGGTGTACACATCGCGGGCCATTTGCGCCGAGGTTTCGTTAATTCCGCCGATGATGCGGATATTCTGGAGCAATTCCTTGATGATTTTGCCGGGCAAAACCCGTTCCGGGCAGTGGGCCACAAACAGTTCGGTTCCCAGTTCCAGGCCGGACTGGGCCAGCACAGGACACAGGAAATCCACCGTGGTGCCAGGCGGCGAGGTGGATTCCAGAATGACCAAATCGCCCCGTTTTAGCAACGGCAAAATAGATTTGGCCGCCGCTTCCACGTAGCTGAGATCGGCCCGCTTGTCTTCGGTAATGGGCGTCGGCACGGCCAGAATATAGACATCCGCCGCTTGCGGCTGGGTGTAGGCGGTCAGGTTGCCGGAGTTCACCGCAGCCTGCACCAGAGTTTTCAGCCCAGGTTCTTCAATATGGATACCGCCCTTATTGATAATGCCCACCACGGAGGGAGACACATCTATCCCCCGCACCATATAGCCGTTGGTAGCAAGGATGCTGGCCGTGGGCAAACCAATATAGCCCAGGCCCAGTACCGAAATTTCTTTCATGGGTTCTACCTCAACAATTTTAAAATCATCTAAAAATAACGGGGATTAAATACCCGTGTTAGCCAATCTGAAGGAATGTCACATTCAAAGTGCGGTTCATTATCAATAACCCGCCAAACCATGTAAACTCATCGATCGGGTAGAAGCCCACCCCCCAATCAGCCACTCCATCAAATCCGGATTGACCCGGAAGCGAAACTGTACGACAATTTAAGCTAGACTGGACACCGGTGAATGGAAGGGGTCCGGATGGTGAGGAAGCCGCCTTGAAAGCGGTCGCCCGCAAGGGTTGCAGGTTCGAATCCTGTCCCTTCCGTTTCCGCTCCAGTCAAAAACATAGAATGCCGTAGCATTTATAGGAAGAGAGAGCGCCCCTATGGAACATCAAATCACCAAGGAACAGAAATTTCTTGCCGCCAAGGATCTCCTGGCCAGTTACCTGAAAGGCGAAGGCGGAAAACAGATTGCCCCTGACCAGATTGGCCATGTGTTCACCCAGTTGTTTAATTCCATTGACACTGCGCTTCCCGATCCTGAAAAGCGCAAAGTGGGCCTGGGTATCTAACGCCCCTCCCTGAAACAGCCTTACGCCAGGCAGCCATACGCTCTCTTTACATGGCTGCCTGGAGTTATTTAATGTGGAAAACTTTCGGTGACCGACTCGCTGCCCTCTTCACCCATTGAAAGCCGGGAAAACCAGAATACCCCGGCTCAAGACGCTTTGGGCAAAAAGGCGCTCTATGGGGTTCTGTTGCTGGCGATTTTAGCTTGCATTGGCTGGTTTTACGCGCAAATGGTGGACACCGAGGTGTTGGGCTTTACCCACGATGACGGCGTCTACGCGGTGGCGGGCAAGTCGCTTGCGCTGGGCAAGGGATTCAAGCTGCTGCATGTGGTGGGGGAGCCGGGCGAAATCAAGTACCCGTTTGTATATCCGGCCATATTGTCTCTGGTTTGGCTGTTCAATCCGCACTTTCCGCAAAACTTGCCCGCCCTGAACTATGTCACCATTTGCTTTACGCTGGCCGCTTGCGGACTGTGTTACCTGTATTACCGGCGGGCGGCAAAATTTCCGGGCTGGCTGGCCCTGCTGATTCTGCTGTTTTGTACGGCAAACTTCTACTTTATATACTTCTTTAGTTCAGTGATGTCCGAAGCGCCTTATCTGTTCTTTTCCATGCTGGCGCTGTGGACGCTGCACCGGCTCACCGAAAAACGCGGGAACGGACAAACGCCCCTCAGTATCTCGGCCATTCTGCTGTTAATTGTCCTATCGTCGCTGACGTTTTTGACCCGCGTAACCGGCATCGCGCTTATGGCGGGCATTGGAAGCTGGCTACTGCTGAACCGCCAGTGGAAGAACGCGCTGATTTACGGGCTTGGCTGCCTGATTACCGGGGTGCTGCCCTGGGTGCTGTGGGTCAAGCTGAACACCCCGGTGTTAAACAATATTAACTACCCCTTGGTGAACGCCTACAGCAACTACGGGCTGGAACTGGCGCATAACGTGGCCACCGGCAACTACTGGAGCGATCTGCGGGTCTCCGGCTTCAGCCTGGTATTCCAGATGTTGCAGGATATGTTCGCGCTGCTGCCCAACCTGGTGAAGATTTTCCCGCAGCTCAAACCCTACCAGGACTTTCTTTTTTACTGGGGGCAAGGCACGTTGGCCTGCGCCTACCTGCTATTTGGGTATTTCCTGCTGCAAGTCATCAGCTTCATCCGCAAGCTGGTTGGAAAGGGCAAACTGGCAGATCAATCGAATGCCGCCAGCTTTACGCCGCCCGCGCTTTACCTGTTCTTTTATATCCTGTTGATTACGCTGTGGAATTACGAAGACCAGTTGGCCCGCTTTCTGACCCCGGTGGTGCCGCTATTGTGGCTATATTACTTTAAACCCTGGGCGCGCTGGATACCGGAGCTGGGTCAGAAACCGACCAGTCCCAAAGCCTGGCTGGCGCTTACCGGCGCGCTGTTGACCGCCACACTGGCGTTGACGCCCATGCACAACACCTACCGGGCCATTCAAATGTCACGCTCCCAGCACTGGATTGATTCCGGCAAATATCGCTGGATGTGGAAGGAATACCAGAGCGTGTTTGCCTGGATCAACCATAACCTGCCGGAAAAGGCCAAGCTGGGCGCCGCCTCGGATGTGGTGTTTTACCTGTATACCAACCGGCCCACGTTTTACGTGTTTTACGCCAGCCTGAGGCGGGGCAACGGCAAGTTCCTGCCCGAATCCATCCCGCTGCTCATGAAAAGCCTGGATGCTTACGGCGTACAATATCTGGTGGCGGAACCCCACTTGCAAGCCCGCATCGTGCGCTACCCGGTCAACCTGGTGGCAAAAGACCTGCTGAACGAATTTCCCGAACGGTTCGAGCGAATCTACACCTCTCCCAAGGATGCGATTCGCATCTACAAAATCATTCCACCTTCGCCAAAGGGCCAAAAGCAGCCAAATGCGCTTAAAACGCCCAAAGCACCCACTAAAACAGCAAGTCAATAAGCAAAAATAAGCCTATACCATCCGCTAAACACAGCAAGGCAAGAGATATTTTCATTCCCGCTAAAAAGCGGCCTTTCTGTACGAGAGGCCGCTTTTTTGATTTTTAATTCGAGCTTACTTGTTAATCGGATTGATAAAAGTATTGTTGATGTCGTTCAGCAAAATAAAGCAAATCAGCGCCAGCAGGCCCAAAAAACCGTACTGGGTCACGCGCTCGCGGAACTCCTGTTTTACCGGGGAGCCTTTGACAGCCTCAATCAACAGGAAGAAGATGTGTCCACCATCCAACGCGGGAATGGGCAGCAGGTTCATCACCGCCAGAATCACGCTGATGATGGCCGTCAGCATCAGGCCAGTCTGCACGCCATTCTGGTCTATCATCTTGGAACCTTCATCCACAATGCGAATCGGCCCGGCCAATTCTTGCAGGTTGGTTTGCCCGGTAAACAACTTGCCCAGCGCCACAAACTGCTTCTGAATCACGTCACCCAAAAAGTTGCTGGTATGAGTAGCGCCATCCAGCGGATCTTTCACCGGGGCATATTTAGCCACCGCGCCCAGTTGAATTCCCACCGTGCCTTTGTCGCTGGGCGTTACGGTCAGCTCCACCGGCTTGCCCGCCCGCAACACCACCATGGGAATGGTGTGGCTGCTGTTCTTTTTCAGCAAATCCTTTACCTGGGTCATCATCACCATAAAATCTTTGCCCTGGATTTTGTTTCCGGCCACCGAGCTGATTTCGTCACCCTTGTGAATCCCGGCCTTGGCCGCCGGGGAAGTCTCGCCCAGCACGTTGCCGATCAGCACTTTCTTTTCCGCTTCGCCAGTGGGGTAGCCCCAGGCCATGAACACGAAAAACATCAGCACCCAGCCCAGGATTGCGTTGACCGTCACCCCGGCCACCATCACTGCGAAACGGGCGGCGATGGACTTGTTCTCAAAGCGTTCCGGGGAATCCTTAGGCAAGGGGTTTTCCGGGTCATCATCCGGAAAGGACACGTAGCCGCCAAACAGGCAGGCATGAATGCAGTATTCCACATCGCCGATTTTCTTGGCCCACAGGGTCGGGCCAAACGGCAAACCGAAACCGAAGCGCTCCACCTTGACGCCGCAACGGCGCGCCACCAAGAAGTGGCCCATTTCATGGGCGATAATCAACACGCTGATAAACACCAGCATCATCAGGATGGATCCGATTCTGGAAAGATCGGGTAACGCCATCAATTCATAAATCATGATCCGGATGCCTCATTTTAGTTCGTTTGCTTGGGTTTGCCGTGACGAACATCACACTATTCCTTTATTCTATCAAACCGGGACAGGGAATCGAAGCCTCCAAAAGTGGGATTCATCCGGCTGGACGGTCATTCGCGGCAACTTTAAACCGGCGGAAGGCTTGCTTAGTTTAACTTCAGCCATTCCAGCGCCAGGCCCACCACCCAGGCGGTGAGCAGAAAGGCCGCCAGCATGTGGAACAGGCCGGAACCCCATAACCGGCGCAACAGGCCGGGCATGGCATGGGGATGCGCCTGGAACTTGAGCAGCAGCTCGTTACCGGCCTTAATGCCGCTTGCTAACTGGGCTGAGGTAGGCTCCTTGGTGGTAAAGTGGCGCTGCAGCCACAGGCCCGCCGGTTGCCAGAAGCGGCCAATCACGAACGCCCAGAAACCAAGGTACAGCATCAGCCCGACAGGACTCAGGCGCTCCCAGGAATAGTAGATGAACAGGCCCAAAAGCTCAATGCCGCCCAAAAACACCATCAGGTTGGTGCCGCAACGAACATGCTCGCGCGGCTGGGTTCGCACCGCAGCTTCGGTCAGCGGCAAGTCGTTCTCAATGGCGTTAATAGTCATATGTTCCGCCGCATGCAGGCCGGACATGGGAGATAGCCGCAGCAAGCCCAGCAGGCAAACCAGCGTAATGCCGAGATGCACCACCATCTGCTGCCCTTCCGCCCACTGCCGAATGGCCGGAAACAGATCCAGCATGGCGCTGTACAAGGTTAAAGTGAGCCAGTCCAGCCCATGGATCAGCAGACCGAATAACACGCCAGTGGCCAGCAGCCCTTTCCAGCCGGAACCCGCCATGTGATAGCCGGAGGTGAGGTATACCCCCAACGGGGTCGCCAGGCCACCCACACGGGACGGCTTGAGCATCCCGTGCAAGAGCCTTTGCAACAGGACTCGACTGGCGCAACGCCCAGTATAGTGGCCGTTTGCATCCACAATGGGGATCAGCCGACAATCACCCTGCTCAAAAAAGTGAATGGCCCGCTCAATGGTGTCCGTATTTTTCAGCGGCGGAATCACTTCCACCCAGGGCTTGATGCTGCTGAATTTCGGTGTCGGGGTCTGCAATTCAGGAGACAGCAGCAAATCTGTTTCGGTAATCACGCCCAACAGCCGCTTTTTGCCTTCCAGCACCGGAACCTCGCGATATTCGGCCAGGCGCTGCTGCAACGCAGGCAGCTTGGCATCGAGGCGAAGCGCCTCCACGGGTTCCGCGATCACGTTCACTGATAAGCCGTGATAGCCGGAACAGTCCGGTTTTAATTCCGATTCCAGAAGACTCATGGTTCACCATCCGGCATTCCTTGTCATGCTTATTATAGAGCGTTTGCCAAGCAGATTCAGCCCCCCGGACGCCGTAAACCGTCCCGTCTGACAGTCGATAACATAGAATGGCCTAAAACAGTTCCAAAATCTGTCACACAGAAACTGTTACAACAAACCGGACAATTCTATGATGCAGAGGTTATCACTGACCCAGGAGCGCCACCCATGGACTTTGCGCAATGCCAACTGTTATCAAACCTGTTCCTGCTGCTGTTATCAGTGGGCTTTAGCGGGGCGGTTTCCGCGCTGCTGTTAATCAGCCGGGAAAAGCGGGATACCATGCAAGGCAAAACCAACCGGCAATCAGCAAAAGCCCCGGCGAATTGGCCGGGGCGTCAATTTCTCTAACTGAATGCTTGCGTGTTGAATTACTGGTTTGGCCTAGCCGACTTTCAGGTTGGCATCCGCAATCAGGCGATGAAAATAGCTCATGTGCCTGGGCGGGCCTTCCACGCGGATGTTGAAAGCCTGAATCTCGTTGTTATCGGCATAGATTGGGTCTATGGAGCTGATTGCCACCTTTTTGACCTTCTGCACATACTTGTTCAGAAGCCCTATTTTGGGGCTGACGCGCAAATTTTCGGTTACGAAATGCTCTTGAGTCGTCGTTGTTTCCATCCGACACACACCTATTGTATTACTGGGTCACACGTACATTTCTTACGTAAATAGGAAAAACAGTCGTTCAGACCGGGAATCTACTATTAAACATAGCAGTACCTTCCTCTCAGTACTATTATACTGATAGAGGATTTTTTGCGTTTATCTTGTTACAAAACTAAACGCAATTTTACATTACTTTGTACTGTCCCAAAGTGTGTGTGGTTATTCGGTTTTCAGGTTGTTCTACCCTGACAGGGCGCCTACGTCATACGGTTCTTCTATCTCAGAACTGTAAACCCCAACTCTTTGCTATCCTGTATACTCCTTCTTTATACCGTTCTTGCGCTTAATCTACTAATTAAGCCTTTTTATACTGCTAAACTCGCGTTTAATTTTTCCCAATCCGCTTTAAAGAGGCTCATGCCTTTCTCGGTCAGCGGGTGGTCGTACATTTGCTTCAATACTTTGAAAGGAATGGTGGCAATATCCGCACCGGCGGCGGCGGACTGAGTCACATGCAGCGGGTGGCGAATGCTGGCGGACAGAATCTTGCTTTCAAACCCATGAATCCGCATCAGTTCCACGGATTCGGAAATCACCTGAATCCCGTCGAAACCGATGTCATCCAGGCGGCCCACAAAAGAACTGATGAGCGTTGCGCCCGCGTTGGCGGCCAACAGCACCTGGTTGGTAGAGAATACCAGGGTCACGTTGGTATGGATCCCTTCCTGGGAGAACCATTTCACGGCTTTCATGCCTTCCACGCAGAACGGCACTTTCACGTAAATGTTGGGCGCCCAGGTGGCAAATTCCTTGCCTTCCTTAATCATCTGCTCGGCGGTTTCACCCACCACTTCCATGCTGACCGGGCCATCCGGCACCAAGTCGCAAATTTCGCGGATGACGCTTTTCACATCGCCGCTGCCGTTTTTGGCCAACAGGCTGGGATTGGTGGTTACGCCGGAAATAACGCCCATAGAGGCCGCTTCCCGAATCTCTTTCAAATCAGCGGTATCGACAAAAAGTTGCATAATCGTGCCTTGATTCCTAACTTTCTACCGTTAATGGGTAGCGCTTAAAACAATTGCTTTTTTCAGGCTTGGATACTTAAAGTACTTTCCACACAAAGCCTGATTCATAGTATCAGAAAAACAACTACGACAAAAAGCCAATTGAAAACTTTTACCGGGATTCGTTACGTGACCTGTAAAAGCTTGACCTGACGAGTGCTTTACCGACTTCGCTGTTTACGTCAAAGATAGTAAAAAGCTTTCTATAATATAGCACCAAAATAACGGAATACCAGCCCAGCACCCTGCAAAACATGCCCATCACACAAAACAGGAGCCGTATCAAAACCGCTCCTGTCTGGAATATTCAGTGTGAAACGCACCTATTCGCTGCGGCGGCAAGTCACCCGGTAGCTGGCTTTTGCCACAGGCACACCATCCAGAATGTATTCGGCCACCAGTTCCCCTTCCAGCGTCTGTTCATCCAGGTAAGAGACCATCAGGCTTTCCTCGCGCTTCCACAGGTTGTTGGTTTCGTACTGGTAGCTGGTGTTAATAATGGCCATATTGCCGTACATGCGGGTTGGCCTCTCCGAAATGCGGAACAGGCGCACCCGTTCCGACTCGATATTAATGCCAAAGTTGTCATAGATGACTTCCACCAGATGCCCGGTCTCCATCCAGTCCCCGCAGAACTTGGAGGCGTCAAACGGGGCGCTCAGCGCGGCGATCCGGTTGTCGAGCTGCTTAATCTGCTGGCGCAAGCCCTCGTTCTGGAGCTTCTGGTTTAGGATCTCTTCCTGCTTGTACTGGCTGAGCTTTTCGGCGTCGATAAGCTGCTTGTGCAGGCGCGCCTTGTCATCCATCAGCTTGAACTTCTCGTTCTCGTTGAAGTTTTCCCGCAATTGCTTGATTTGCAGGGCCATTTCCCGCACCTTTTTGTGGAACAGGCTATTGGCGCTGTACAAATGGGAGTTCAGCTTTTCGGTTTCCAGCAATTTCTTATAAAGCTGGTCTTTTTCCCGGTTCAGACGCTGCACCAGGTTGATGACGTTGGCCGCCCCTTCGCTGGCGCCGCCGCGAACTGCCGGACGCTTGGGAACAGAAGCATAGGGGCTTTTCTGGATAGGTTTGGCTTGCGCAGGCTTGGATACAACAGCAGAGGTTCCGGCCATGGGCTGCGGCACCGCATGCTGAATCGGCACGGGCCTGGGGGTTTCCGGCTTAGGCTGGGGCTTGGAAGTCTCAATGGGCGGCAGGTTGATGATTTGCTTGATTTCATCGATAGTGCGCCCCAGCGCAATGTGCTTTTTAATGTTCTTGAACAGGTTCACATGGTGCGGACTGTACTGCTTGCGCCCGTATCCATCCACCGGAATTTCCAGGTTGAGTTCTTTTTCCCATGCCAGCAAATCCGGTTCTTCGATGTCATACTTTTTCAAGGCTTCCAGAGCGGTGTCGACTGTGTACAATCTCGTGCTCCCCTATCTATGCTGTTGTACTCCCATCATCCTATTATAAAGGAAGCCGGGCCTATGTAAATATTACGCTTGTCACATCCACTAAACGGAGGAGTCGCTGCTTTCATTTTAACCCTTGAGGTGACAGTTAAGCCATCGGGAATGCAAGCCGACCGTTCGCCCGTCTACTCGCCCCGGTATTCGGCAAAGTTGTTGCGGGTTTCTACCAGCCGCAACCGGGCTAACTGCGCAGGCTGGGGAATATGCGGCGCCAGTTGTCGCCAGATGGCCCAGACGATGTTCTCTGCGGTGGGGATCAGCCCCTGCATAAAATCCACGTCCACATTCAGGTTCTTATGATCCACACGGGACAGGATATGCTGCTTCACCAACTGATCCAGCTCATAAATGTCCACCACCATGCCCAGACGCGGATTGGGCGAGCCTTTTACGGTCACTTCCAGCTCGTAGTTGTGGCCATGACCGTTGGGGTTGTTGCATTGGCGAAACACCCGCGCGTTCTCCTCGTCGCTCCAATCCGGGTTGAACAGCCGGTGGCTGGCGGGAAATTCATATCTGCGGGTCAGGAACATCCAGTTGGGATGGTCTTTCTGGTTGGTCATGGCAATAAATCCGCTCCACCAAAGTATTCTACGTACAAGTCATCGCTCTCGGCCACTTTCAGGCCAACCAACTCCAGGGACAGGCTGTCGATTCTGGGTTTGAGTCGGTTCCAAAGGTATTGGCACAGGTTCTCCAGCGTGGTCAGACGATTCTCAAAAAACGGCACCTGTAAGTTGAGGTTCTTAAAGTCCAGCGGGGCCACCACTTCCTCGTTCAGAATCACCTTGAGATCCTTGAGGTTCACCACCATGCCGGTTTCCGGCAGCACCGGGCCAGCCACCTGCACGTCCACCTCGTAATTATGGCCGTGGGCAAAGGCGTTGCTGCTGGGGCCAAAGCACTTAAAGTTCTCCTCATCGGACAATTCCGCCAGACGCAGGAAATGCGCCGCCGCAAACCGGGCCTTGCGAATAACCGTAATACGAGAGGCCGTTTTCATGCCTGCCTAAACATTCTCCACCAGGAAATTTTCGGCATGGGCGGCCCAGGCGTTGTGAGCATGGATGCTTTCCAGCGCTTCCACTTCCAGGCTGAAGCCGGTAATGCCCTTGTATTCCCGCAGGAACAGCGTGGATTCCCGGATCACGTCTTCCACAAACTTGGGGTTGTCGTAAGCCTTTTCAGTCACGAATTTCTCGTCCACCCGCTTAATGAGCGGATACACGGGACAAGAGGAAGTCTCTTCCAGCCCGGCCACCAGATCTTCAATCCATACCACCCGTTGATCCAGGTTGGAGTCGATGATCACATTAGCCCGAATCTCGGCACGTTGATTGTGCGCGCCATAATCGGAAATGGCCTTGCTGCAAGGGCAAAGTGTGGCGCAAGGCACCACCACGGCCAGAATCAACCGGTAGTTGTCCTGCTCGTCCAGGCTGCCTTTAAAGATACACTCATAGGCCATAGGGGCGCTCAGGCCGCTGACCGGAGCCGGTTTTTCGATGAAATAGCGGAATTTCAGCTCAATAAAGGCGGAAGGGGCGGTCAGACGCTCCTTGGCTTCCACCAAAAACTCCTTCAAATCCAGGCAAAGGGTTTTGCTCTTGCTCCATTCGCTGAGCTGGATGACGAACCGGGACATGTGGGTTCCCTTGAATTCAGCGGGCAGGCCCACGCTCATGGTGGCCACGGCTTGCACGGTCTGGAGTTTGCCGTCTTTCTGGATCACCTGCATGGGGATCTCGACGTTTTTGACGCCCACCTGGTTCAAGGTGACGCCGCGCTTGTCGGCCAGCCCCTGAACGTCTAACAGAGTGGAAAAACCTTGCAGGCTTTGGTTTTGTTGGGTCATGTCAGCGGTTTCCATCGCTTGTGATTAGGGAACACGGTAGCTCAACACTGTAGAAGCAGAGCAGTCCTGTAAAGCAAAGGGAAATTGGTTTCGAGCTTAATGAAGAGAGGTAACTATCAAAATGGAGATATTGATCGCTCTGCGGAATTATAGTAGCCCAAAATAACATTTACGTCCAGGTCATACTTACCGATCGGTATACTTTTGTTGCAGCTACTCCAAAACGGAACTGTCAACAAATCCAGGCCGGGTTAGTCCCAGGAAAACCACGGTGGATCATAGGTGGAATCGGGAGACGTATAGGTATAGGTTGCCGCAACCGTATTCGGGAGGGTATTTCCCCTGGTCGTCATGCGCCCACCAAAGTAAATGAACATCTGGATGGATTTATCCGGGCCATTGGTAGTGCTTCCGTAAGCGCCATTGGGATCGAAATAAAACTCTAGTGCATTCGTACTTGCGGTTCCGGCAAAACCATTGTTCGAATACCGGATTACCCCACCGTTATGCAGAACCAAGCATCCGGCAGAAGCCCCCATAGAACAGGATAAACTTCCCAGGGTCTGTTTATCGTCTATGGTAGACGTGGTGTCCAGGCGAACATAGTTCAGATAGCCGGTTAAATCCGAAATACGCGTATTGACATCCGCCGTATGATCCACCCGGTAGTTACTATACGCCTGGGAAAGCATCCCGGCGACCTCCTTGGCCTTGGACTTGTATTCCGCGCTTTGCTGGGCCTGCAGGATTTTGGGAATGGTAAACGTGGCGATGACGCCCAGAATCGCCAGGGATATCAGCAATTCCGCCAAGGTAAAACCGTGAAGCGGCATGTGACGATTGCTCAAACCAGTTATCCTTCAGGGTTTACGGGTCAATCGAGTGTTAAGGCATGCTGTCTTATATATCGATTATGGAAGCTGAAACTTTAACGGAAGGACTACAGTTCACGCTAGAATATGCGGTATGCCAACCAATCCTCAACCCGATGAATCGACCGCCTACCAGGCCATGAGCGACTGCCTTTCCGGCTCGCCGGATTGGTATATGCAACTGAACGCCCTAAGGGACTGGGTCAATGCCCATTATCCGGACTTTGAGCTTTATCTGGAGGATGTTTGGAACGAGCGAACCGAGGGTGAGACCCACTTTGAATATATTTTGCGCTCCCGAAAGACCCTAAACGAAACGGGCTTGCTGGGCTACGACATTTACAAAAACCATCGGGACGCCAAAGGGGTCTGGCACCTGGACGATTATATGTCCACCGTCAGGCTGATTGAAGACCCGCAGCCATTGCTGGATTTCATTCGCGAGAACAGCGGGCGGTAAGGGCTTTAAGACGCTTCGCTGCCCCAGATGGCGGGCAACCTCGGCAAAAAAATCAGGCAAAGCAAGGAATTTCATCCATTGCCACTGGAAACCGGGCTGTGAATCGGTTATTCTATAAATAAGGAAGTAACGAGTATCTTGCGATGATTTTGTTTCAAAACTCCAATTTGCATCATTAAGCGGCACGAATAAAGGGTTTCGGCTTGCCTTCATTCAGGCTGCGCCGGTAACTGCTGCTTGAGCAGACGCTGCAGGGCGCCTCATTGCTTCCGCACACAAGACTTTTTAGCCTTTTTAGCAATGACTAAGGATGACTTGTCATGATTGACCTGCACATGCACACTATCTTCTCGGACGGTTCGGTATTGCCGGAGGATCTGGTGAACCTGGCCGTGGAAAACAAGCTGGAAGCCATCGCCATTACCGACCACGACACCACGGAATCCCTACCCTTCGCCCAGAAGGCCGCAGCGGAAAAAGCGACGGAAGGACATACCCTGGAAATCATTCCGGGGATTGAGGTGAACACCGTCTGGAAAGACAAGGAAATTCACATTCTGGGCTATTACATCGACCCGGAGGACGAATCCCTGAAAGACGTGATTCGGCACCACCGCGATTCACGGGTGATCCAGATCCAGGAAATGGCCCAGAAACTGAAAGCCAAGGCCAAGCTGAACATTACCTACGAGGATATTGTGAATTTGGCCAGCGACAGCGGCACCATCGGGCGCCCGCACGTGGCCAAGGCCATTGTGGCCAAAGGGGGGGCGTCCAATATTTCGCAGGCGTTCAACAAGTTCCTGAACCCCAAGTGCGAAACCTATGTCCGTCGCAAGACCGTACCGCCGCATGAGGCGGTGGAAGCCATTTACGAAAGCGGTGGCATCGCGGTGATTGCCCACCCCGGCGATATGGAAATCATCGAGGAACTGGCCGAAGACCTGATGAACTACGGCCTGCGGGGTCTGGAAGCCTACCACAGGAGCCATTCCCCCGCACTCATCGAGTTCCATTGTACCCTGGCCGAAAAGCTGGGGCTGATCGTCACCGGGGGCACGGACTTCCACGGCACGGTGGATGTGTACGGCAAAGCGCTGGAACGGGTGCATATGCCCCCTTCGGTTTACCGGGAACTGCATGCCGAGCGCAAACGCCTGCAAATGTCCGCGTTCAAGGCATCATAACAATCCGCATCATCATTCGCATACAAAACCGAATCGAAAGCAAGACTGAGAATTCGATTCAGTTTTAATGTTTTGTCGGATCAAAAATATGCATCATGAAGCTAAAAAATAGGCGCATGGTGAATGTATTAAATTCTGTTTTTATGCTGGTTTCAGACGTTCCATGTTTGTTTTAAAATCACGTTGTTTTTTCTTGCTAAAGTGCTTGCAACTGGAAAGCGTTTTAATTACACTTACGTTTTGTTTTTAATCGTTTAGAGTTCCACCTTCCTATTTGATGAGCAATGCGACACCTGCTGAATCGATGCCCCTGCTCACCCCCTTGAACGTGGAGTTTGCGGCATTAAAAGGCAGTTTAAGGAGAACCGGGTTTCCACTAGCAACAAAAGATCTTTCGCTGTTTTAATATAAACAAGAATTGAACCGGGACATGGGACACAATAGGAATTTTTCAGACTCTATCTATAGAATGACACCTTAGGGGAGGACACAGGCACTTATGGTCGTATCTAAATCCGGCATAGGAAATCAATCCTCAAACAACAGCGCCCTGATCAAGGGTGGCGAGCCGCCGATTCCCAGCGACTTCGGGATGACGGTGGAAGAGGCGCTCGGTTACGCTGACCTGGAAAACGTCAGCAAAGCCGCGCTAATTCGGGTTGAAGTGAGCCAGTTGCCCAGGGAAATCCCCGATTTTCAGGCTCCCGGCGCAACCAAGGACACCTTGATCGCCGAATGGCTGCGTAACTGGATCATCGATTCCTTAAAAAAAGGCACGGTGACTGAAAACCACCTGCTGCCCAAAAAAGGGGAAATCGCCACGTACCTGGGCGTCAGCGTCGGCACCGTGCAAAACGCGATTCGATATATCGAGGACGAAGGCCACGTGGAATCCAAGCAGCGAATTGGCACCCTGATTCGCGACGCCGAAAATTCCGGCCAGCGCATGCGCAAGCAGACCTCCAAGCGGGATCAGGCCGTGGTGGCTATTAAACAGTACATTGTGGAAAAAGAGTTCCAGCCGGGGCAAACCCTGCCGTCCGCGCGGGAAATCGCCAAAACCATCAATTCCGCGCCTAACACTACGCGTCTGGCGTTGGAATACCTGTCCGGCATCGGCATTCTAAAAAGCCTGGGCAACCGGGGCAACAAGGCCAACTGGGCGCTTCGGGTTATTCCGGAAGTAGAGGCCGGCAGCATGTGCGCCATCGAATCGGAAACGCTGATCGATCAACTGGAACGCGATCTTAAAAAACTGATCGCCGACAGTTTCGAGATCAACGAGAAACTGCCGTCGCACCTGGAATTGTCGGATATCTTCAAGGTCAGCATCAAGACCGTGCATGACGCCATGCGCCGCTTGGCCGAACAAGGCATCCTGCGCTCCAAGCGCGGTCGCTACGGCACCTACGTGGTACGCAAGCCGGACGCCGCCAAACTGATGCCGATGGATACGGGCATCTTCATCCCGGCGGAGGAAGTCAGTTTCTACAACTACGAGAAAGTGGAGCAGCACCTCAAAATGCTGATTCTGCAAAACTACAAGGTTGGCGACAAACTACCCGCCATGGGGGTTCTCTCCAAGGAACTCGACGTGAGCAGCAACACCATTCGCAAGGCGCTGCAAAACCTGGCCAAGGAAAAAATGGTCAGCTTCTCCCGTGGACGTTACGGCGGCACGTATGTCACCCGTGTGCCGGAAGTCCGCGAAGACGAGAACAGCAAGTCCTTCACCTGGGTTTCCATCAACCCGGAAACGGTAAAAACCTACCGCAACGCCAGCGGCGGCAAGGTAAATTCCTAAACTCACTCCTCCTCAAAGGCTTCAAAACAGGCTCCTAATGGAGCCTGTTTTGCGTTTCGAGATACAAACCAATCTTCCCAATCTTTGCATGGTAAACCGCCGGTTCGGTGGGCTGCCCATATTTTCAATATCACTTACAACGGCGGAAAATATCCTTTATACTGCCTCCCCGCAAAGATGTAACAAAAAGACAATTACAGTCAATTGATTGTTTTTATTTTCAATGAGAGGACAGGCTGTTTATTACTAAACATGTATCATTTCCATTCATCCCCAGGTTAGGCGAATTCTAAAAGCGGGTTTCACGTTTTTTGATGGTTTTCCATATTGATTGGGCTGAAGGCAAATTTTCGAGAGACATAAGGTTAGGAGAGAGAATTATTATGACCGGCATTTCATTCCCGAAACCACTGCAACAGTACCTGGCATCAGGCGGGAACAGTTTCAGCAACCAAAGGCTTAGCACTGGCGGCGGCTCCAACAACAGCAACCCAATTTACGACATTATGGAAGGGGAAACGCCCCGCGACTGGGCCGAGAATATTTTCATGGGCTTGTCCGACCAGACCGATGAGCGGCCTGAAATTCAGGATATTGATGAAGGCGACAACCAGAACACCGGCAAGTTTTTATACCAAAGCACCGGCGCAGGCAATAACGACGCCACCGGCGAAGGCAAAGACAGCAGGGCCATCCAGTACACCGGACAAGGCAATAACAACGCCAAGGCCAACACGCTGTTCCAGCTAACCGAAGCAGGAAACAACACCGGCACCGGCCAGTACATTACCCAGTACACCACGGCGGGCAAAAACACCGCTACCGGCACCGGCAAACACAGCACCATTTTTCAGGACAACGAGGAAGGCGACAATGACGCCACCGGCGAAACCGTGGGCCAATACACCACCAGCGGCAACAACACTGCCGAAGGCAAATTCATCACCCAATACACGGAAGCGGGAAACAATACGGCCACCGGGCGCGGCAAAGGCTCCATCGAGCAGCAGAGCGATTCCGGCAACAACGTGGCCAGCAACGCCCGCTATATCTCCCAGGTGACGACCGACGGCACCAACACAGCCACCGGCACCGACAAGGACGATGTGATTATCCAGCAAGGCGGTGGCACGGCGGACGGCGGCAAAGGGAACGACAAGTTCTTTATCCAGCAGGACGAAAACGGCGACGGTGAGCATCAATATTCCATCACCGGCGGCCAGGGCAAAGACGTGATTAACCTGTACGGCAACAAATCCGACTGGGAAAAGACTGAAACCCAAGATGGCAAAACGGTTTACACCAACGGCGAAACCGGCGACGTGGTCACGTTACAAGACTTCAACGCCGATGAAGACAAGGTCAAGTTCGGCGCGGAACCGCCTCCGCCACCGGAAGGGCCGAACGCCCATTCCGATCCGGGCAACGCCCATGGCGATCGGGGCGGGCATCACCGGGACGGCAGCAGCACGTTCGGTTAACCTCCGCAACACAACAAGCCGTTCGACAAAATTATCCCGAAAAAATTTCCCTCAACAATGTAATGCACAACCGAAAATCCTCCAAAAGTCATAAAGCCGCTTGAACTCACGTTCAGGCGGCTTTTAGGGTTTTTCAGCCTTCAACAACAAGGCAGGCTTACAAGGCTTCGTGCAAAAACGGGCGGGCGTTTTCCCCCACGTACTCGGACACCGTTTGACCGTTTCCACGCAACTTGTACTTGTAAATCACCAGCCCTTCCAGGCCCACTGGGCCACGGGCATGCGTTTTGGCGGTGCTGATGCCGATTTCAGCACCCAGCCCAAAACGGAACCCATCCGCAAAGCGGGTGGAGGCGTTGACAAACACGCAAGCCGAATCCACCGCGTTCAGGAAGCGTTCCTGCGCCTCGGCGTCTTGCGCCAGAATGGCGTCTGTATGATGCGATCCGTAACGGTTTATATGCTCAATGGCCGCTTCCAGCAAAGGCACGACCTTGACCGCCAGGGTCAAATCCCCATATTCCGCCCGCCAGTCAGCATCTGCAGCCGATTCAAGTCCAGACACTATGCTCTGGGTTCGCTCGCAGCCTTTCAATACCAAACCAGCCTGTTGGGCTTGCCGGACAAAACCAGGCAAAAATTGCGCTGCGATAGCTTCATCTACCAGCAGGGTTTCCAGCGCGTTGCAGGCCGCCGGGTACTGGGATTTGGCATCAATTACCAGCGGCGTAGCCCGGTTCAAATCCGCGCTGGGATGAATGTAGATGTGGCAAACCCCGTCTGCATGGCCCAGCACCGGGATTTTGGTGGCCGCCATAATGGACTGCACCAACTGGTTGGAACCTCTGGGAATCACCAGATCCACATACTGCGGGTAATTCAGCATCTGCTGCACGGCTTCCCGGCTGTCCAGCAAGGTGGCCCAGGCGGCAGGCAGCCAGGGGCAACGCTCATTCAATTGTTGAACCAGCCGCATAAACGCCTGGTTCGACAGGACAGCTTCCTTACCGCCTTTCAGCACCACGGCGTTGCCGCTTTTCAAAATCAGGGAGAGGATTTGGGGAATCACATCCGGGCGGGACTCAAAAATAATGCCAATCACGCCCAACGGAACGGTCTGCTTCTCCAGAACCAGCCCGTCATCCAGCTTGGTGGCCGAAAGAACCTGCCCCGCCGGGTCGGGCAGTTTTTTCAAGTCGCGAATACCTTGCACCAACTGGCTGATTTTCCCGGCGTCCAGCTTCAAGCGTTGGTAAAGGCTGGAGGTCAACCCATCCTGCTCTGCCTGTGCAATGTCCTTTTGGTTTTCGCCCAGCAAAAAATCAGCATTCATCTCAATAATGGCGGCGAATTCTTCCAGTGCGGCGTCTTTCTGCGCCGTGGTCAGGGTTGCCATGGAAAGAAACGCGTTTTTGGCTTGTTGCAGGTTGCTTTCCAGCGTATTCACGGGCTGAATGGACATGGCGCTTTCGTTATACTCCATATTCTTCAAAAATAACCAGGTTGTCGCGATGGATAATCTCATGGCGATCGAGATTTGCAGTCAGGCCAAGGCATTCGGCGATTTTTTCGCCGTGGACGCCCTTGATTTTGTCGATTTCATCGGAAGAAAACCAGGTCAACCCGCGCCCGATTTCCATGCCGCGCTCATCCTGAATGCTGATCACCTGCTGGGCCGTAAAATCGCCCTGCACCGCCACCACCCCAACGGGCAGCAGGCTCACATGGTTTTTTACCAGCGCCTGGCGGGCGCATTCATTCACCACCACCACGCCGTAATAGCCGGAAGCCATCCCAATCCAGCGCTTTTTACCGCTGAGCGATGCCTGGGGAAAAACCAGTGTGCCGGGCAGCTCAGGAACTTCTCGTAACAGGGGCCGCAAGGGTTCCGGATTCACCCCGGAGGCGATATAGGTGTACACACCGCTAATCGCGGCGATCCGGGCCGCCTCCAGCTTGGAGGACATACCGCCTCGACCCAGTTGGGACTGCCCGGAAGCGTCTATGCGCTGGATTTCCTGAAAATTCTCGATGGTGGAAACCCGCCGGGCATTGGGATTGGTAAACGGGTTATCGGTATAAATACCGTCCACGTTGGTCAGAATCACCAGCAAGTCGGCATCCAGCTTGCTAGCCACCAGCGCGGACAACATGTCGTTGTCGCCAAAACCCTTGGTATAGCTTTCTTCCTGCAACTCCATGGTGGAAGTGGTGTCGTTCTCGTTGATAATGGGGATTGTTTTCAGCTTGAGCAGGGTTTCCAGGGTTTGCCGCAGGTTGAGGTAATGCTTGCGATCCGCGAAATCCATGGCGGTCAGCAACACCTGGGCCGTAATCAGCCCGGACTGCCGGAACAGTTCCCGGTAGGCATCCATCAGCAGGTTCTGCCCGACGGCGGCGCATGCCTGTTTTTCATTCAGGCTAATTGGCCCGTGCAGTTGCAACGCCTGGCGTCCCAACCCTATCGCGCCGGAGGAAACCAGGATCACTTCCTTCCCGGCCTGCATCAGTTCGGCGCACTGACGGGTCAGGCAGGCCAGCCGCTCGGAAGCGAAGCGGCCCGCACCGTTTTCGGCCAGCTCAATAACCACCTGGGTGCCCAGTTTAATGACGATGCGCTTTGCGCCAAGCAGCGGTTCGGTGAGGATCATGGTACTTACCATTGTATGCCACTCCCCAGGCGGGGTAAAGAGCGGACGGCGCAGAGAGTGCTGCCTTGCATCCGGGTTGCGTCGCTATCCATAAACCTGTCGCCAATAAAAAGGTTCGCCTGTAGGGTTTCAAGCGAACCAGGGATTTTCCCTCAACTCTGCAAACTGAAAATCCGTCCGCCAATTCAGTTTTTTGGGTTATTTCCAACCAACCTGCGCTGGCGATTCCAACGGATATTATTCGAAAAAACCATGACACCCGAATGACAAATTAAGAAGAACCCAAGCGGAAGCCACGCATTTCAATTCACATGCAGGGCCGGATTCCAAAAAGTTTGCCAAAGCAAAAAATTTCCTTTATGATGACCCCATCAATCAAGCAAGGGTTGATTACATTTACTATCTATCGGGGTGTTGGCCTTTTCGCCGACTGAGAGCATTGTTTGACAATGAAACCCGTTAAACCTGATCTGGGTAATGCCAGCGGAGGGAATTAGAATGTCCTATTTTTTCCAATTTTTATTTCCTTTTTTGGGTAATCGCTATCCACAATACCGCTATTGCAGAAATATCGGCCCACGGCCTTTTCAACCGCTTGGCGGAACGAGGGTTTCACGCATGGTCAGGCATGGGCCACCGATTTAATGCGCTCATGCGATAGACGATTTTTTTTGTTCGCATTTTCCAGGCGAAATTTTTAATTTTTGATATAGAGAAGAAGAGAGGACATCCACTGATGACCACTAGCAGTTTGCCGCATGAACACGGCGCGAATGACGCCATGATGAGCGAAGCGCCAATTACCATTCACCCGCTGCCCAATTCAACCAAAAAATATAGGCGCGGCTCACTCTTTCCCGATATTCGGGTGCCTTTCCGCGAAGTCAGGCAGTCGCCCTCCAAAGTGTTTAACAGCAATGAATTGACACCCAACCCGCCGGTGCTGGTTTACGACACCTCCGGCCCCTACACCGACCCGGACATTGCCATTGACGTGACGCGCGGCCTTTCCCCCATTCGCGCCGCATGGCTTGATAAACGCGCCGATTCCGAATTCTACCGGGCGCGCATCGCCGACTTGCCGGGACAAGTGTTCAGCCAGAAACAACCCATGGCGCTGGAAGCCCTGCAGCGGCAGCCCCGCCGGGCCAGGGCGGACAGGAACGTCAGCCAGATGCATTACGCCCGCAAAGGCGTCATCACCCCGGAAATGGAGTACGTGGCCATTCGGGAAAACATGCGGAACGAAGCCTTGAAGGAAGGACTCACTGAAGTGGAGCGTCGAAACCGCCTGCAGGGCAATAACTTCGGGGCCGCCATACCAGATGAGATCACGCCGGAATTTGTGCGGCAGGAAGTGGCCAGCGGGCGGGCGATTATTCCCGCCAACATCAACCACCCGGAGCTGGAGCCGATGATCATCGGACGCAATTTCCTGGTGAAAATCAACGCCAATATCGGCAATTCGGCGGTCACGTCCTCCATTGAGGAAGAGGTGGAAAAGCTGGTGTGGTCAATTCGTTGGGGGGCGGACACGGTGATGGATCTTTCCACCGGGGCCAATATCCATGCCACCCGCGATTATATTTTGCGCAATTCGCCGGTTCCAATCGGCACCGTGCCAATTTACCAGGCGCTGGAAAAAGTGGGCGGCAAGGCAGAAGAACTCACCTGGGAATTGTACCGCGACACCCTGATCGAGCAGGCCGAGCAAGGCGTGGATTACTTCACCATTCATGCCGGGGTGTTGCTGCGCTACGTGCCGCTCACCGCAAACCGGGTTACCGGCATCGTATCCCGCGGCGGATCGATTATGGCCAAGTGGTGCCTCGCCCATCACCAGGAAAATTTCCTCTACACCCATTTCGAGGAAATCTGCGAGATCATGAAAGCTTACGATATCAGCTTCTCGTTGGGCGACGGACTGCGTCCCGGCTCCATTGCGGACGCCAACGACGCGGCGCAGTTCGGCGAACTGGAAACACTGGGCGAACTTACCCAAATTGCCTGGAAACATGACGTTCAGGTGATGATTGAAGGCCCAGGCCACGTGCCGATGCATTTAATCAAGGAAAACATGGACAAACAGCTCAGCGTTTGCGACGGCGCGCCCTTTTACACGCTGGGGCCGTTGACTACCGACATTGCGCCGGGTTACGACCATATTACCAGCGGCATCGGCGCGGCCATGATCGGCTGGTTCGGCACCGCCATGCTGTGCTATGTAACGCCCAAAGAACACCTAGGCCTACCCAACCGGGAAGACGTGAAAACCGGCGTAATTACCTACAAGCTGGCGGCCCACGCGGCGGATCTGGCCAAGGGACACCCGGCGGCTCGTTACCGGGATGACGCCCTCTCCAAGGCACGGTTTGAATTCCGCTGGGAAGATCAATTTAACTTATCGCTGGATCCGGAAACCGCGAAGGCTTACCACGATGAAACATTGCCAGCGGAAGGCGCGAAAGAGGCCCAGTTCTGCTCCATGTGTGGCCCCAAGTTCTGCTCCATGAGCATTACCCAGGACGTACGGGAACTGGCGGAACAGGCCGCCCAATCTTAAATACCCCCCTGTCAGAAAGTACGGAACATTGTGGCGAAAACAAATAATCCAACCCAAAATCAACCTGACAACTCAACCCGACTGGACAGCCTGCGAATCGGCATCGCAGGCGCCGGTTTAATGGGCCGCCTGCTGGCTTTCCGGCTAAGTGAACAGGGGGCGAAAGTCACCCTGTTCGATCGGGATACCCGAAGCGGCAGCCACAGTTGCGGGTATGTGGGCGCGGGCATGCTGGCCCCGGTTTCGGAGTTGGAGTCGGCGGAACCCTTGATCGCCCGACTGGGTTTCGATTCCCTCCCACTTTGGGAAAGACTGTTGAACCGATTGGAAACCCCGGTTTTTTACAGACGGCTGGGAACCCTCATCGTGGCGCATCACCTGGACACGCCGGAACTGGTAAGGTTTTCACGGCTCCTGCAACATAAAATCGATGCCCTGCCCGCCCACGTTTTGCCACCGAAAACCCGACCCGACATTCGCTGGAAGCTGACCCGAACGGATTTGCGCAATCTTGAACCGCAAATCGGGGAACGCTTTCAGCAGGGCGTTTACATTCCGGGCGAAGGGCAGATCGATAACCGGCAACTAATGGTGGCGCTAGAGCAAGGCATTCTGTCTCACCAGGCGGATTGGCAGGAAGGCGTTGAGATTCAGCAAGTGATTTCCCACCAAATTGTCCCGAAAAATTTAATCACTCCCTTGAAATTCGATTGGGTGATTGACTGCCGGGGGCTGGGTGCGCAGCCCGACTGGAATGCCGTGAGGGGAGTGCGGGGAGAAATCATTCGGGTACATGCGCCCGAAGTGAGCCTCAGTCGGCCTGTCCGGCTGATGCATCCCCGCTACCCGCTCTACATTGCGCCACGCGAAAACAACCATTATTTAATCGGGGCCACTTCCATTGAAAGCCAGGATTTTCGGCCCATCACCATGCAGTCGGCGCTGGAATTGCTGTCAGCCGCGTTCACGGCGCATCCGGGTTTCGCGGAAGCGTCCATTCTGGAAATGCAAGTCAATTGTCGCCCGGCCTTGCCGGACAACCTGCCGCAAATTCGGGTGACAGACGGCTTGATCCAAATTAACGGGCTGTACCGGCATGGTTTTTTGATTTCTCCCCAAATGACTGAATTAGTGGTCGATTATCTGGCCACCGGAACCGTCCCATCGCATTACGCAAGCCTGTTTTCGGAACAAACAGAAGATTCATACCAGAAAAAACCAAGCGAGGTCACGGATTATGCAATTGCGAATTAACGGGGAAAACCACCATGTCGATCAAATCCTGAGCCTGCAACACCTGCTGGAAAAACTGGGCTACGAGCCGAAATCCATCGCGGTGGCGGTAAACGGCCAGTTTGTGCCTCGTCATCAATACGCCACATGGCCCTTGCAGGATCAGCAGGAACTGGAAGTGGTGGCGCCCATGCAAGGAGGTTAGCCATGTGGGAAATCGGCGAAAAAACGCTGCAAAGCCGCCTGTTGGTGGGTACTGCGCTGTACCCCTCGCCGGAAATTATGCTGAAGGCGTTGCAGGCTTCCGGCACCCAGGTGGTCACGGTCTCCCTGCGCAGGCAATCGCCGGGAACCCAGGGCGGCAAGCAATTCTGGGAAATGATTCAGTCGCTGGGCGCACATGTGTTGCCCAACACCGCCGGTTGCCGCAGCGTGAAGGAAGTGATCGCCACCGCTTACATGGCCCGCGAAATTTTCAACACCCACTGGATTAAATTGGAAGTCATCGGCGATGATTTTACCTTGCAGCCCGATCCGTTTGCGCTGCTGGAAGCAACCAAAATCCTGGTGCAAGAAGGCTTTGAGGTTTTTCCGTATACCACGGAGGATTTTATCGTGGCCCAGCGGTTAGTAGATGCCGGATGCTCCATTTTAATGCCCTGGGCAGCCCCCATCGGCACCGGCAAAGGCGTGATGAACCCCTACGCGCTCAAGCTGTTGCGAGCCAGGTTTCCAGACATTACATTGATTGCGGATGCGGGAATCGGCCTGCCGTCGCATGCCGCGCAGGTCATGGAAATGGGCTTTGACGGGGTATTGCTCAACTCCGCCATTGCGCTGGCTGATGATCCGGAAAAAATGGCGGTGGCCTTCGCCATGGCCGTGGAGTCCGGCGCGTGGGCGCATCAGGCTGGCCCTATGCCGCAACGGGACATGGCCATGCCCAGCACCCCGGTTCTGGGTACGCCGTTCTGGCACCAGCAGCATTTATACCAGGAGGAAAACGCGCTATGAACCGACCCATCGTGTGGACAATCGCCGGATCGGATCCGGGCGGCGGGGCAGGTATTCAGGCCGATCTCAAAACCATGAACGCTCTGGGTGCGCATGGCTGTTCCATCATAACCGCCCTCACCGCACAAAATACCCTGGGCGTTTCGGGCGTAGAATATCCCTCGCCAGAGTTTTTGCAGGCGCAACTGGACGCGCTGGCCAACGACCTGCCGCCAGTGGCGGTTAAATTGGGAATGCTGGGCCAGGCTGCGTCCATCCCCATCATCAGCCAGACGATTCAGCAATTAAATACCTACGTGATTTGCGATCCGGTGATGATTTCCACCAGTGGCCATTCTTTGTTGGAAAAAAATGCCCTGAATCGCCTGCTGTTGGATTTATTGCCGGACGTGGATCTGTTAACGCCCAACCTGTATGAGGCTGAAACCCTCACCGGGCGCACCATCCGAAGCAGTCATGATATCGAGGAAGCCGCGCGCGATCTGCTGGCGATGGGCGTCCGCGCCGTGCTAATCAAGGGCGGGCATACGCCGGATCATATGAGTCGGGATTACTGGAGCGACGGACACAATCGCGCCTGGTTGAGCAGCCCGCGCCAGGATTCCCGGCACACGCACGGAACGGGCTGCACCTTGTCGGCGGCGATTGCGGCCTGCATCGGCCTGGGATTCGAGGCGTTGGATGCCATCGTGATCGCCAAAGCCTATGTAAACCAGGGTATTCGCAACGCGCCGAAAATTGGGGCGGGTAACGGCCCCATGGCCCACCTGGGCTGGCCGGAATCTTATGCGGATTTGCCATGGCTGACCACTACCGCCGATGCGGGCGAGGCGTTGACGGCCTTTCCCGACTGCGGGGAAAAGCCCCTGGGGTTTTACCCCATTGCGGATCGCTTTGAGTGGCTGGAAAAATTGCTGCCGCTGGGCGTTTCCACCATTCAATTGCGAATCAAGGATCTCGACGGCGAGGAACTGGAGCGGGAAATCGCCCAAGCGGCGGCTTACGCCAGGCAATTCAACTGCCGGTTATTCATCAATGATTACTGGCAATTGGCGATTCAATACAATGCCTATGGCGTCCACCTGGGGCAGGATGACTTGAAAACCGCCGATATTGCCGCCATTCGGCAAGCCGGGCTGCGGCTGGGCGTTAGCACCCACTCTTACGAAGAAGTCGTCAGGGCGTTATCGGTCAAGCCATCCTATATCGCCATTGGGCCGGTTTTTTCTACTACCACCAAGGCCATGCGATTTGCCCCTCAAGGACTGGACGCATTGCGCCGCTGGCGGAAAAGCCTGCCGTACCCGTTGGTGGCCATCGCCGGGATTTTTCTGGACAACGCGCCCGAAGTGCTGGAAACCGGCGTGGACGGCATCGCGGTGGTGCGCGATATTATGAACGCAGACAATCTGCCGGAACGCGTGGCGCGTTGGCAGGCATTGTTTGCCCCAAAAGAGCAAACACGCGACGAAAAACGCCCGTCTTTCGGTGAGCCGATGCTTGTTTAAACCGACGCCTCAATCGGGCCTTCCCAGGCCATAAGCCCGCCGGACAAGCTATATACCCGCTCATATCCCAGCGTTCTTAAAAGCCGAACCGCTTCCAAGCTTCTTTGTCCCTTCTGGCAATACGCCAGCACCGGAATTTCAGAAGGCAACATGCTTTGGGCCGCTTCTGTTTTCACCAGCCCCAGCGGAAGATGAAAAGCCCCCGGAATATGCCCGCTGGCAAACTCGAAACCTTCCCGCACATCCAGCAAAAAAGCGCCTTCTATCAGCAAACGCTGCGCCTCCTCAAAAGATAACTCCTGTTCGGCATTTTCCGCTTGTGCGGGACAGGTAAGCCGTAGTTCGTGGGCTTGCGTAATGGTGGCATTTTCACCACACAGCGGGCAATCCGCATCCTTCGATAACGCCACATGGCGAATGGTCTGGGCCAACGCGTCATACAGCAGTAGCTTGCCCCGCAAGGCGGACGGCATGCCACTCAGGTATTTCACCGCCTCGGTGGCCATCATCAAGCCTGCGGCGCCCGGCACCACGCCTAAAATACCCACCTCGGCGCAAGGGGCCAACTGGTTTCGCTGGGGCGGCTCCCGAAACACGCAGCGGTAGCACGGGCCTTCCTGCGGCTCAAACAGGGCTAACTGGGCGGAATATTCATAGACCGCCCCCTGCAATAGCGGCATCCCGGCCAGGTAGCAGGCATCCGCCAGTAAAAAGCGGGTGGCGAAATTATCCGAACCGTCCAGCACCAAATCATATTGCGCAATCAAGTCAGACACGTTGGCTTCATCCAGCCGCACATCATGCGAATAATACGTCACCAGCGGATTAACCGCCCGCAGGGCGGCAATCAGGCTATCTGTCTTGGGTTGACCCACCGTTGCGACCGAATGCGCGATTTGGCGTTGCAGGTTGCTGCGCTCCACCCGATCGAAATCCACCACGCCGATAGTCCCCACCCCGGCGGCGGCCAGATACAGGCCAACCGGGCAACCCAGACCACCCGCGCCCACCAGCAACACTCTGGCGTTTTTGAGCTTCAACTGTTTTTCCATCCCGAAGCCGGGCAATTTGAGATGGCGGCTGTAATGCTCCAGTTCCACGGGACTCAGGTGACTTGCGGACATCGTCGAATCCTCTTGTTTTGCGCTTGTTTATGCGGTCGCTTTTCTCTTGTTTTTGACTTAAGCCAAAATGACAGGGTTGCCGGGGCTTTCGCTGGCGTTGCAACGGAATTTTACCTTGATTCCAGCATACGCCAAACACGCGGACGGATACAGGGAGCCGCGCAACCGGGCGCATTGGCCCCATCCTGTGCTATGCTGTTGAACAGGAACCGGAGCGGGAAGTTAGGGAGCAGCCGTCTGTCCCCCATGAAACAAATCAGGGAAATCAGTTCGGCCAACCGAAAAGCAATCGGTGTTTGCCTGATGGCGCTGGGCATGGGCCTGGCCGCATGGCTGTACTGGCCCTGCATGGATTCGCAAATGACCGGCTTTTTAAGCGATGACGGGGTTTACGCCATCACCGCCAAGGCGCTGGCGACCGGCAAAGGCTACACGCTGCTCCATTTGCCGGGGCTGCCCGCGCAGGTGAAATATCCCATCCTGTACCCGTTGCTGCTATCAATTGGGTGGCTGCTGAACCCGGATTTTCCGGCCAACCTGCCCCTGCTACACTGGATCACCGCCTTTTTCGCCATCGCGGCCCTGCCATTGCTAGTGCTGTACCTGCGGCGGGTTCACCACGCATCGGCAGGGCTGGCAGGCTTCATCGCCTTGTTGGTGGCTAGCAATTTCCATTTCATGTTTTACGCCACCAGCCTCATGTCGGAAGCGCCCTATTTTTTCTGCTCACTGCTGACGCTGTGGCTTGCCGAAAGCCGGTTAAACCGTCCACCATCCACCAGTGACTCCAAACCGGAATCGTTGAAACCCAAAACACTCGGCCTGATGGTTTTATGCTCCGCACTCGCCTTCCATACCCGCACCATCGGCCTCACGCTGATTGCCGCAATCGGGCTTTGCCTGCTCCTGCAAAAACGCTGGAAAGACGCCGCCCTCTATCTGGCGGGCGCGTTGCTGATCACCGTGGTTCCGTGGGGGATATGGGTGCTTGGCCATGCCCCGGCGGTGAACGCGGTCAATTATCCGCTGGCGTTCGTGTACGGCGGCTACGGGGTGGAATACGGCATCCACGCCCCGCACGACTGGGTGGGCTATGGGCAGGCCGTAATAGAAAAAGGCGTACAACCCCTACTGGATACCCTACTATACCTGCTATTGCCCATGCTGCCCTATTGGCTGGCAAAAATGCCCTTGCTGCTGGCTCTGGCCGGGCTTTTTATCTCCGCCTTGTTGCTGGTGCAGGGAATCGACGCCATCAAGCGTAAACGGTTCAGCCCAGGCGGATTATACGTTGGCCTGTACCTGGCCACGCTGGCGCTTTGGCTATATCCTAATCAAGCGCCCCGATTCATGGCCATGTTACTGCCCTGGTTGTGGGTTTATTTTTTCAACGCCTGCCGGGATCTGGCCGACAGCCTCCCCATTCAATTGCCTGCTCAGAATCGATACGCTTCAAAAGTGATTGGAGTGCTGCTAATTGGGATGCTGGCCCTATGGCCCGCCTGGCAAGGGTATGGGCTGCTGAAACGCATTCGCGCCCGGCACTGGCTGGAGCCATCCGGCCAACACACCTGGCTATGGGAGGAATACGAGGCCGCTTTTTCCTTCATACGAGAACACACGGCCTCTTCGGCCAGAATTGCAGGCATGTGGGAGCCGGTCATCTACCTGTATACCGGGCGAACCGGCTTTGTACTGTTCACCGCCGCCTTGCAACCGGTTCACGGGCAAATTGGCCACGAATCCTTCGCCAGGCTGATGAACAGTTTACAGGCGTACCAGGTGGATTACGTGATGTCCGAGCCGTTTTTGCTGAACCAGGAATTCAAGTCGCCGCTCAACCCGGTGGTGGAAGGTTTGAAAACCATGGCCCCCCAACGCTTCGGGCAAATTTACGACTCCCCGCGGCATGCGATAAAAATTTACCGCTTTTACCGCTGAAATTGTCATTCAATTGTCACAAACTTGGGGCATCATGGCACAGGGCCAAAAACGGTTTGATGCCGGTTGGCCCCAAATTTCCGTTCCCACCGCATCCCTTACTAGACAGAGGTTCTTTCCATTGAGAATCGCCAGTTTCGCACGACCGGCCCTGACCAAGCCGCTTTATCTGGC
>CABHPA010000047.1 GCA_902168245.1 Candidatus Melainabacteria bacterium | reverse complement strand
TGACTGGGGCCTTAAATTAGATCCACTTTGAATTAGAGATTTTGGGATCATAGCACGAGCTATTGTTCGAATTACAAGAAACCTCGTCGTAAAAAAGTCAGAAGAAACGGCTGTAGAAAAGCTGTTCTAAACCCGTCAGGGTTTTGAATGGCTTTTCTACAGCCTACATTAGACTGAAAAAGGTTTGACTTTCTTATTTCGTTTTATCCATTCCAGCTTTGTGCAAATTCAGCTGGAGTGCGTAGATTCAAGGCTCGGTGCGGACGGAAGGTATTGTATTTCTTACGCCACATTTCAATCAGGACTTTGGCTTCCCGAAGGGTTCTGAAGTAATTGGCATTCAAGCACTCGGCTCTTAATTTACCGTTAAATGATTCGCATTTCCCGTTCTGCCAGGGACTTCCAGGTTCAATAAAAATAGAGGCGACTCCTTTCTCTTTGAGCCACTTTTGTAGGGATTTTTCAATGAATTCTGACCCATTATCGCTGCGCAAATAACAGGGCTTGCCTCGTTCTTTGATCACCTGAGCCAACGTTTCCTGAACATCCACCGCTTTTTGAGAGCGCTTTACACTGATTGCCAAACATTCCCGTGTAAATTCATCCACCAAGGTCAGCATTCTCAACCGGCCTCCGTGCCCTAATCGGTCCGCCACAAAGTCCAGAGACCACACATGATTGGGCGCAATCGCCTGACAGGGATATTGCGCCACACAAGGACCCCGCCGTCTTTGCCTGGGCTTGCGCCGAGGCAGTTGCAAGCCATTCAGTTTCCACAGCCGTTTCACCCGTTTTAAACTGACATGCCAGCCTTCTCGTTTTAATAAGGCCCAGATCCGTCGGTATCCATACTCCATGTGCTCAAACGCCAGTACCTTCATTCGCTCTAACAGCGGCTGGTTTTGCGCGCTGGCCGAATAGTTGTCCACACTGCGGGAAATCCCTGCTAACCGACAGGACTGGCGGTGGGAAAGCCCCTGTTGCTGAAGCAATCCCACCACCGTGCGACGAACCTTGGGCCTTAAAGCTTTTTTAAAGTCTCCCGGACAGCCTCATTCTCCAGCATGAGATTAGCCACCATCCGCTTCAGCTTACTGTTTTCCTGCTCCAGCTCCTTTAAGCGCCTGGCTTCATTGACTTCCAACCCACCGTACTTCCGCTTCCAGATATACCAGGTCGCTGCGCTAATCGCCATATCCCGTTGCTGCTCAACGGCCTTCTTTTGACCCGTTTCCACTTCCTGCAATGCCCGAACAATCTGTTCCTCTGTGTATCGACTGGCTTTCATTTCGAGATTCTCCTTTTCTGCATGATATTGGAAAATCTCTAATTTCAATTGGCCCTAAATTCGGGACGCCTGTCA
>CABHPA010000046.1 GCA_902168245.1 Candidatus Melainabacteria bacterium | reverse complement strand
TAAGGTGTACCCCATGAGCCAGACCAAAAAGTTCATTGTTTAAGCTACAGTTGAGTCCAAAAATATTACTTCGTCGTCGTTTTGAGTGTTGGAAAGCTGTTCTAAACTCCGCAGAGTTTTGAATGGCTTTTCAATACCCGTGAAGTATACCTGCTGTGGGGTTTTGTAGTCCAGGGCCTGGTGTAATCGGCTCTCATTGTAGTACTTGAAGTATGCAGCGAGGCCTGCTTTCAGCTCCCGGATAGATTCGTAGCGTTTGAGGTAAACATCCTCATATTTGACCGTCCGCCAGAATCGCTCCACGAAGATATTATCCAGGTAACGGCCTTTCCCGTCCATGCTAATGCGAACGCCTGCGGCCTGCAACCGGCTAATCCAGGGTTGACAGGTATATTGGCATCCCTGGTCGGTATTGGAAATCTCGGGAGCCCCATATTTTTCCAAGGCCTCTTCCAGCGCCTCCAGACAGAAACGACTATCCAGGCTGGTAGAAATCCGCCAACTCAATACATAGCGGCTGTGCCAGTCGAGAAGCACCGTTAAATACACAAACCCTTGTGCCATAGGCAAATACGTAATATCTGTGGCCCATACCTGATTGGACCGCTCTACAGACAGATTCCTGAGCAGATAAGGGTAGACCGCATGCTGGGGATTCCGCTGAGTGGTCTTCGGCTTCTGGTAGATCGCCATAAGGCCCATTAGCCGCATGAGACGCCGGACTCGCTTGTGATTCACATTGAAACCCTCGGTTTTCTTCAAGTGCGCTGTCATTCGCCGAATCCCATAACACGGATCCAGGGTGTATTGCCGGTCAATGGCCTCCATAATCGCCAAATCCTCCTGATTTTGAGGCTGTTTGGCATAATACAGACTGCTTCGATTCAGGCTTAATAGCTCGCACTGCCTGCGAATTGACAAATCTTTGTCTTCCATCCTTACCGCCCTTTGCCGGGTTTTAGGTTCAATTTGTCGCAGGCTCGTAGCAAAAAATCGTTTTCGACCTTTAATTGGCCAATCTGCTGATATAAATTGGCAACCAGCTGTTCCTGCTCCGGCTCTGCCCCCTTCTTTCGCTTGTCTTCAAACACTTCAGAGGCCTTCTCCAGAAACTCTCGCCGCCAAGCGTGCAACATGCTCGGGTGAACTTCATACGTACTGGCGATTTCAGCCGGTGTTCGCTCTTCCTTTAAAAGCTCCAAGACCACTTTCACCTTGAATGCCGCGCTATATTGCTTTCTCTTCTTCATTTCGTGCTCCTTTCATTACTCCATGAAAGGACTTTCACTGTAGCTTATTGCGTGGTCTGAAATTTGGGGATCACCTCA
>CABHPA010000045.1 GCA_902168245.1 Candidatus Melainabacteria bacterium | reverse complement strand
ACGCAAGCTGAAAGCGCGGTTATGTTCCATTCAGAAACAACCCCACAAGGTTCAGGCGTACTTCCAAAAGCCCTCTGTGCGCTACGCTGACTCCTGAAAATCGCTCTTTTCATACACCGGGGTAATAGAAGACTTCCAGGCAGACGCATTACTGGCGGACAAAGCATATGATGCCCACGAGCGGGTGATTCAAAAATTGGAAGCCCAAGGGAAAGAAGCTGTCATTCCTCCCAAAAAGAACCGAAAACAACAGAGAAAATATGACAAGGAACTCTACAAAGCTCGCCATCTGATTGAAAACTTCTTTGCCCGACTGAAGCAATACAGAGCCATTGCCACGCGTTACGACAAGCTGGCGACCACCTTTCTGGGCGGCATTTTACTTGCTTCATCCGTCATTTGGCTCAATTAGTGACACGCCCTAGTTGAGATAACATATTTAGGTGTGAGCTTTTTTAGCTCAATAGTTTGACCATCCGAAGTTTGGAGCCTTCCTTTTCGTAGAGCAGCTAGAAGCAATCCTTCTGAGTGACTTCGAGATGTATTATCAATTTTAATATGAGAATTTCCCATACCCATGCTGCGCGCATAAATTACAATGCGCTTATTTTTATTAGGATCAAAAAATACAAATTGTGCAATATTACGAGTTGTTTGTGGCATACTACGCTGAAAGCCGCGAACAAACCTAGCTTTAGAACTATTGGAAGGCACCTTCTCACTTTCAACATGATCTAATGCTTCTAAATACGGGATTTCATTTTTTGCTATGCGATCTAATACTGGAGACGTCAGAAAATTTTTTTCAAGCTCAGTTCCTATTCCCCGTGTAACCAATTCCTCAGGTGAGATTCCTTCTTTTTGTGAGATCTCTGAAAGTGTTGTTTGGGGATTGTTAAAAGGTAGTGACCCAACACTGCTCCCAAAAGAGACTGTATCTTGAATGAGAAATGGAGATTTAGGAAAATAACCAGAATAGTAAGGAAGCCTCTCAGCTTGAGCACTAGGTCTGGGTTTCTGGTGTGGAACAGGGTTGAAACAGGAGGAAATAATGGACAGCATAAAATTGCTTCTACTGTTCTTTCTAAAATATGAGATGCAGTATGACTATTAGTGATGGAAATCAAAGATGTAAAATCACACTTACCATATCAGAGACCTAAAATATCCTCAAGGGTATTTGTAATCTTTATTTTGTAATCCCCACTTGGGGGACTGTACCTTTCAACATTTTTTGCTGTCAGGATAAAAAACAGACTTGCCATTTTAAGGTTAGCATGTATCCTTAAGGTTATTATATAACTTTAATAAAACTTGAAGCCTTGGTTATGCATGCAGGTATTGGGGATATGCCCAACCACATTGCTAGGCTTATTTATTTCTCACCTTTTAAATAGTTTTCTGACTCTGATTAAGACAGAAAAAAGATATTCTTTATCGTTATCACTAACATATCAGAAATCATACCTATCCACTATCCTTTTTAAAATCAAATATTAATAAGGAACCGTCTTATGCAAATTCAATCCTTCAGACCAGCAGTATTTGGATTAAGACTTTCTCAACAAAGGAATAAACAAGCTATTGCTCCATCCTTATACCAAGTTCAAGACATCGTTCAACTGAGTAGTCCTCAATTTAGATCCTCAAAACAGCCCAAGAATCCCTTTAGCGATGACGCTGAATCTTCAAAAGATAAATTAACAAGATATAAGCAGATAATTGCCGCTGCACAAGCCAAAGATAATGATAATCCTTTTCTTCCGCCAGCGATTAAGCTGCAGCTATTGCCAATGTTGAAGCAGCAAGAAAAGAGTCCTCCGATCCATTCGAAGACCCTCAGGATCCATTTGCCGATCCCGAACCTCAAAAATAACTCTCTTAACAGCAGAGTACAATGAGATCCGTCCACACAACGCATTAGTATTTTTTTGCCGTCGCAAATAGCTTGATTAATCAGGCTATTTAAACCCCAATTTTCTCGCCCTGGTTGGTACGATTTTCGGGGCGCATGTCAAATGGATCGCTTTTTTCCATGCGCTCCCATTTCGGCTAACTTTGCAACAGCCCCAACTATTATTACTATTCATTCCATTAAACTAAGATTGGAGAATGCGTATGCTTCCAACCACCCCTATTCCTTTCCCTCAGTTCACCAGACCAAAACAGAGTCAATCCAATAATCCCCCCCCCCCAACAAGATGAGTCTACAAACAGTACTATTTAATCCTCCTGATCTAACCCGAGATGTATTCCACTTTGGGAGTGCATCTCGGGCACTACTTCCTGCCACTGGAAGTTCTTCTACTTCCAGTAGTCGATTAACATCACCTCCAGATAACTCCCGTGGTTCTTGGCTGGAAAAGATGTCTCAGCCCGAATGGGAAGCCTATAGGGCTCAACGTCGTAGCCAGTATGCAGCCGATAATCCCAGGACAACCCCAAGCGAAGTGCCGGGCGGTCCTAACGTTCTTGGACTGCCGGAAGATGAATCCAATATTCCCTTCTTGATAGTGAGGCAACCAAAGCCAAAACAGAAAGAAAAAGAACTCAAAGCCAAGCCAAGATCAAAAAAACATAATACTGCCTCTCAATCTACAGATGCAGTTTCTCCATCAACGTCAGAGCTCCCTTTGCCTATAAAGGAAAGCACTATTAAGACTTCTACTTCACGAGGAGAAACAATATATACACCCAACCGGCCAGCTTCTCCTATTCTTGGAGAAAGGGTTCAAATAACATTTAGGACTAAAGGTAACCTAATAACAAACCCTGATAATGGTAAATCGACTTCACTTAGTGACAGGCTTTTGAAAGTACACGATTTTTTTAAACAAAATCGAGGAGTCCCATATTATAACACTGAAATAGCGGAAGTCTCTCGATCCGACTTACGTGCATATAGAGAGAAATTAGAAAGCATAGGTAGTAAGGTGCTAAAACAAGATAAAAAAGGAAGATATTTATATAGGGAATGAGGAGTCTAATATGACTGTTACGGTTCTGTTGCAAATTTTGAGAAGAAACGGATTTCCCTTTTGCAAGTAATGAATTAATTGGCTTCTTTTTGGAAATGAACGTTTACCATTTTCCTGACTTCTGCTATGGCACAGTCTCCCAGCTTAAAACAACGTTCCACCAGGCGTACTTTTCTCTGAATCTCTGCCTGGTACTGAACGCACAGGCTTGTCCTTTCTTGAGGGAACGCATTGCTCCTAAGAGGTGCAGTGGTTGTTGGTGTCCAGGTGTTGTCCGCTGGTGCAAATGGTGGCGGATTGCTGGTGGGTGTCTTGGGAGCCGCCCCCAACTCCTTCGCTCTGGTATTGGATGAAGGAATCAGCGGTTTGGTTCTGCTGCTGGGATGAGTAACCGTTGTTGATGATTTTACCGCCATTGTCGTTAATGCTATTCAGCAGCGTCTGGGTATAAAGCACCCCATGTTGTACGGAGGCCTGTGACCTCAACGCGCTGAAATCACTGATATTGCTTTCCAGTATGGCGTTCAACTGGGCTGGCGTGTAGCTTTGGCCGTTAAAAGTCAACTGGGTTTTGGCATAAACGCTGCTATTTCCGTTGGATTGTTTGAAAGCACCTTCCAGCAAGCTCTGGAGCTGAGCGATGTCGTGTCCCTTGTTGGCCAGCCTGACGACCACGTCATACTCGGCCTGAGTCAGGCTGCCGCTGGCCAGTGCCTGCTTTGCGTTGGCCAGGATATCCTGGGCATAGGATGCAATGATGCCGTTGGCCCCCATAGTTTCGATGGTGACGTTGGCAGGTTTGTTGCCTACAGGTGCTACGCTAGCGTTTGCCGTTTGTTGTTCCTGTGCGCTGGTGATTTGCTGTTGTTTTATAGCTTTTGCGTTAATGGCGACTTGGTTATGGTTGAGCATATCCTGTTTGAGACTAACCATATAGTCATTCCAATTGGTGCCCATAAGGCTGAAGCCGCCGATGCAAATCAGTGTGATCAGCACCCCAATCAAGCAATACTCCTGAATAGTGTTGCCTTGGGCCGGACTGGATGGATGGATTGCATTCAGGAAGCGCATGACGGTTACCCCATGTTATTGACTCAATCAGAACTTTCTACTTCTTCTCCAATACCCATATCGTTCTTTTCAGAGAAATCTGGAGCGATTGTAACAAAATATAAATCTGGCATTATATTATAGTGGACTATGTAATTCAGACAGGTGACATGTTTAAGGGATTCGTTTAAAAAAACACCAGAAAGGACGAATCTCAGATGAAACGAAACAATTATTCAGCGGAGCTCAAGGCAGAAGTGGTACTGGAAGTACTTGCCGGTCTTAAAACGGTTCAGCAGATAGAGCAAGAGCGTGGTATGCACCCGGTGACTATTACCAGTTGGGTAAAAGAAGCTCGTAGGCAAGATGGCTGCTATTTTCAAAGGGGAGATTCAAGATCCGGAAGTGGCCTTGCAAAAGGAAATTGACATGCTGCACAAGAAGATTGGCCAATTGGCCGTGGAGAATGACTTTTTAAAAAAGGTGTCGGGGAAATGGAAGTAGAAAAACGCCTGACCTGGATAAAACAAGGCCATCTGAAACTTTCCATTTCCTGTCAGTGTGAGCTTTTAAAGGTGAATCGCAGCCGGGTGTATTACCGTTCACAGTCGAAACAGGCTGAGCGGGATAAGCCATTACTGGATGCCATTGCGGATTATGACTGAATCCCCTTATCTGGGTAGCCGAAAAGTAACCATCCGGTTGCAAGAAGAAGGGCACTCGGCTTGTCGTCAGCATGTTCAGCGTCTGTTGCAGCAACTGGGATTACGAGCAGTTCAACCCAAAAAGTGTGGAAAGGAAAAGTGGCTGAAAAGCCGACCTATCCCTACTATTGGAAAACCTGATGGTCACATCTCCGAATCAGGTCTGGTGTACGGACATTACCTACATCCCTACCCAATATGGGTGGGGCTATCTGGCAGCCATTTTGGACCGCCACAGCCGCAAGATCCTGAGCTGACGATTGAGCAATACCCTGGAAGCAGCCCCGTGTGTGGACATGCTGAATAAGGTGTACCCCATGAGCCAGACCAAAAAGTTCATTGTTTAAGCTACAGTTGAGTCCAAAAATATTACTTCGTCGTCGTTTTGAGTGTTGGAAAGCTGTTCTAAACTCCGCAGAGTTTTGAATGGC
>CABHPA010000044.1 GCA_902168245.1 Candidatus Melainabacteria bacterium | reverse complement strand
GCAAATCACGAACTGCATGTTGGCGACTCGTACCATAGTTGCCGACGGCAAATAAATCTTCCACCAATAACCATTCAGCATCGCTTAAATCGCTTGAATAGGGCATACTCACTCCTCCTCTATCCAAACATTATCCACAAACTACCTTGTCTTTGAATACAGGCTCTTATTCTGGTGCTGATGCACCCCAATCACTCGGAACTGGATTTTTCCGGCTTGTTCAAGGTCCTGCTCATACAGGGGCTTCATTAATTGCTGGAAATGGTTTTCTTCCAGATAAAGCGTTTCAAAGCCCCACTTGGCCTGAAGGGATAGGGCCTTTTGAATCTGAATGGCCGGAGCGGCTTTTTCTAGATAACAATCCAACGCATACAGATACCCATCCCGGTCTTGCCCCACCACCACAATGGCCGCAAAATCAGGTTCCGTATGCTGACCCGGTTTTTTGCCTAAAGCCGGATCATGAAACGCAATGACTCGTTCCAGTGCCTCCCAAGGCACCTGCTTGTCTGAACCATCCAACCAGACTAGCCTATCATCCGTAATCCGGAAGCGTCGGGCTCGAGCCATATCAAAGAGTTGCCGCTCGGGATCCAACGGGTCATTTTGCTTTTCGCTATAAAAGCTGGCTTGCCCTTCATCAATGCGCATACGCATCAATTGGTAATAGCTTTCCCCAGCAGGCCAGAGTACTTGGGTACCCGCAAGCATGGCATTGCGATTGCTCTCAAAATAGGCTAAAGCATCGGCTTCCCGGTTGGAATTGGACAAATCGGTATAAATATTTATCGATAAAACCGTATTATCGCTGGGATCATCGGTTGTATAACTGGCCATAGTAATTTCTGTAAGAATATCTGCTTTAATAAAGGTCGCATCCAGCGCATTACTTGAAATTGCAACTCAAATTGAGCCTGATAACGAAGTAGATACTGTTTACGAATCTGTTCATATGTTTGTGCATTTTGTAGTCCTTGATGAATACAGTTAGCAGCCAATAAACCTGTCTGAAGTGCATGACTCATACCAAAACCACTAAAAGGCTCAACTGCTAACAATGCATCACCGGCACTCAATATTATTTGACTACTCGAACGTACCTGATGTAGTGAGTGCAAACCAGCTACCGTTTTAATCGCCTCAGAGGCGCTTGCTGAGCTAAGGTACAAACGTGCAGCTTTGTTCTGTCCCAAGGTGTGTTGTAAAAAAGTTCCGAAGTTTTGCTTACTTAGTTTAGCGAGTTCTGGTATCACCCATAAACACAAATTTGCAGTATTGTTTGTGAGAGGTTGAATACCGCCATACCCACCGGGGAAAAAATACATATTTAAGTCTGTCGATTCATTTGTTATGTCAATATGACATTGCACACCTACATAGGGTTCTATCTGCTTAGTGTCTCCAGACGAAGATGCTTTTTCAATGGATTCTGCTTGTTGTGACATCCTTATAGTGGTAGCTAAATTACTATTTCGACCTGATGCATCAACCAAAATAGAACTCTTAAGGTGCTGACTCATTGCTTCAGTTGATTTTACTGGCTTAATGGCTAGTTCAAACGCGTTTTGGTCACTGGAATAGATGCCTTCTTGAATAGTACAGCCTTCATGCACTATGGCGCCTAGCATTTTTGCACGTTCTACCAAAAGTGTATCCAGAATGAACCGAGGTACTGCAAGTGCATAGGGATAATCTTGCCGTAACCACTCAAGCTTGATCTTTAGTGGATTGCCTCCCGCATTATACAAGTGGACGGTACGAACCGGGGGGCCACTCTGCTTAATGACAGTTTCCAATAAGCCAAGCGCTTCCAGGACAGGCATTGCATCCGGCCCTAAAAATTCACCACACAGTTTTCGGCGTGGAAACCTTGCAGAATCAATCAGGATGACTGTATGTCCCAATTGCCGCAATCGAATGGCACAGGCGCTTCCCGCTAAACCCGCCCCGTTTATAATTACTGCAGTTTTAATAACTGGCGGCATCAGACGGCCTTTGCCATACAATCACCCATCGAAATGGAAAGCGATGATGAATCTGGGCCTGAGGCAGACCAGCCTGGTGACACAATGATTTTAGCTCATCTCGGGTGAAAGCGCGTTTCACGGAAAGCGCCGAATCGTAACGAAAAATCTTTCCTTTTAAGGTGAGCCAACCCAACAAACGAATTTCTAACCAGGCTAAGGGGTGTCGCTCTAAATCGTTGATAATAAAACCTTTCCTTGCCAGTTTTGCCATTGTTTTTAGTAAATGCACAGCGTCATCGTTAGTCAGATGGTGTAAAAACATGGAACTGATGACGAAATCATAGGATACATCCCACTCAAGCAACTGTAATGCATCTTTCTGAAGCACGGTAATCTCTGGATATGCCGCAACATAACGTTGGGCCTCCTCAACCGCCGTAGAATGTAAATCAATGGCTGTTAGTGAAAAGTGTCGCTCGGATTGCCGTAACCACTTTGCAATTGCGCAAGGAATATCAGCTGAGGCAGTTCCAAGATCCAGAATTGTAAGGGTAGGGCTAGTGGGTAAGGAGCGGCAGAATGTTTGCAATGGTTTCAGAATTGCTGCGGTTCCCCCCAAGTACCGATTGACCCACCGGATTTCTGACATCGCGCGCAAAAAATCAGCCTTACTAACGCTTACCTCATCCATAATTTCAGGGAGTTGGCTACGGGACTGAAAACTCGAAAAGACGCTCATGGTCTCTCTGTTCCTATAGGCAAACAAACTCTAGTGAGTAATGTTTAGTAGTTAAACTCTATGGTATAGTATCAGCTTTCGATTTGGAACACTGTATCTGCTTAAATAATGGACACATGGTTAGTATGTCTGATCCCCACATTTTAGCTGTCTCAACAGTCGTTCCAGACTATGAGCATTCTTTGCAAGACGTGCTAGAACAGGCTCAGGCCTGGGTCAGTCATCAGGAAAAATCTTTTCGCGCCAAAGTGGAGCGCATTTTTCGGCGGGCAGGCGTCAACAAGCGCTATACTGTCCTGCCTTTGGAAGTTCTTTTTTCGCCAATGAGCTTGGCTGAAAAAAATGATCGCTATCGCACCCACATTGTAGATTATGCAGAGACTGCCCTCTGCAATGCATTGGCGCAAGCAGGCCTTCAACCTGCTGATTTGGATTGCCTGGTTATTACCAGTTGCACGGGGCATATGTCGCCTTCGCCCGATGCTTTTTTGATCAATCGTCTTAATTTGAAACCCACAATCCAACGAATGCCTATTATGGAAATGGGCTGTATTGGGGGGATAGTGGGTCTAATGTATGCTGAAAACTATTGTCGGGCTTATCCAGGTCACTATGCAGCAGTCATTGCAGCAGAGTTGACAAGTCTTACATTTCAGCGTGAGGATTTTACATGGGCAAATATTGTAAGTACAGCCATTTTTGGAGATGGTATTGCCTGCGCTATCCTGGGTTTGCAAGGAACATCAACAGCGCCTCGCATTCGCGCTTCAGGCATGCACCATTTCCCAGATACCACATCGCTGCTCGGTTTTAATTTGGATAATACAGGATTTAGCATGGTATTGGGAACTGACTTGCCATATGTGATACGAGAACACTTTAGAGCAATTGTGGCACCCTTATTGGCCAGAATCAACTGGACCTGGCCCTCACTGGAGGAGTTTCTGATTCATCCAGGTGGACTGAAAATTTTGAGTGAGCTTGAATCCTTGCTGATTGAACAAGGCATTTCCCATCCACAGAGCGAAACTTTTCAATTTGCGCTATCGCGAGAAATACTTCGGGAATATGGCAATATGTCGAGTGCAACGGTATTATTTTTGCTACAGAAAATGCGTTCTCAAAATATGGCAACTCGGCGCGTTTTATTAGCAGGCTTTGGTCCTGGGCTCACTGCTGGTACTTTATTGATTGAATAGATTGTTAATCTCCTAACAAGGAAATCAAACAAGTTACGGTTCTCATACATCGAGAAACCGACCTACTCATCAAGAATCAGGTCGGCTTCTCAAACTCATTTCTTCTTTTTTTCTGTACCTTTAATCGTTCCTTTGTTTTGGCTGGCATAGAAAACTTGCTCGCCTTTTTAAGCACCGTACTCTTCTTTCATATATTTTTTATTTTCTTAGAGCCTGTATTCACAGACAAGGTAGTTTGTGGATAATGTTTGGATAGAGGAGGAGTGAGTATGCCCTATTCAAGCGATTTAAGCGATGCTGAATGGTTATTGGTGAAAGATTTATTTGCAGTCGGCAACTATGGTACGAGTCGCCAACATGCGGTTCGTGATTTGCTGAACGCTGTTTTTTATTTAACGAAAACGGGCTGTCAATGGCGGATGTTGCCGAGTGATTTCCCGCCGTATTCTACCGTTCATAGCTTTTTCCACCGTGCCAAGAAGCGAGGAA
>CABHPA010000043.1 GCA_902168245.1 Candidatus Melainabacteria bacterium | reverse complement strand
TCATATTGCCCTACTGTAAAACCGTTTCCGTAAAATGTAACCCGCTAATTATCTCTGGTTCTGTCAAATCAGAAAAATAAGCCCGGGGAATATTATAACAAGAATGAATAGGTCGACTCACTCTCATGCGTTTGCCCTGACTTATCCCCTAGATTTGGACTCTTGAAACCTACCGTGCAGGAGCATAGACAGATGGTGCGGTTGGAACTGGCAAGGGCACAGATGCAGCTAGCAGAGGTGCTAAATGGTCAGGGAAGGATGCTGAGGGAGCCGGAATGGCTTCAGAGGGATTCTGAATTTCTTCCACCTGCTGAGATAGAGCGTAGACGGGTTGCGGCAGTGGCAATTAATGCTGACCTTGAACAGCTTCGGGTTGAGTTAGAGCAGAAAATTGCCAGATTAGAGCGTAGGATAGTTGAGTTGGGTGGATACCCCCCTTAACGAGCCGTGCCCTGACAAGATTGCCACCTTTTTTCGAATGTACTCCAGATGCCCTTCAGCCCCAGCGATGTGCAAGCCAGACCATTTTAATTGCCAAGCTGCTACATATTGCGTGCCATTTGAACCAAATCAGGGTGACATTTATCGCTGTCAAAATGGTGCCATTTAACGCTGAAACGTACAATGAAGCCAACGAGAACGTTCATATTTTACGCAAAGAAGCTCTTAAACCAGGATATCCAACTTGTTAGAGAAAACCAATTTTGAGACCAGGATGCTATGGCATTATTTGGTTGGTATATTGTTTGACCATTTTTAATGTAAGAAATCCCTAAGGCTTTGGAAGCAGCTAGATGGGAATCTGTAAGGTTTTTTGTCTTAAAGTTGTCATCAAACACTTTATTGTATCTAGCTATCTTTTGTTGTGAGAGGCCTTGAGTACCTGGGTTATGGCTGGCAGCACCTCCGGCATTTGTCATCCTAGTCCTTGTCACAGCCGCATATCCTGTACTATTCCGATTCCTGGCAAAGCTAGCTGTTGCGGTTCTAGAACTGGTAGGAGCCTTGTGCTTGTAATGAACCGTGCCATTCTCGTCCGTATAATCAATACCTAGCTTTTTAGATGCTGCAATATGGGCATCCCTTCTACTATTTGGGTGTATTGCACGTTGTTTGAGGAATTCTTGGTGATATAAGCCGTCGGATAACCCCTGGGCTGCCTGGTTATAGTCTGCCGCATTGTAGCCGTTAGCGGTTGTTGCGGTTCTAATCCTACTGGTACTTGCGGGAAGACGGGTATTTCGCATTGCCCTTGCACCATTTTGTGCATCTTCCGCCTGAAGCCTTGCCCGCAATTTCATTTGGGCATAACCAAGCCTGTTCTCCCCATTGCCTAGCTTACCAATAGCCCAAACTTCGTCATGAGGGCTATCTTCTATGATGAGACTATCGCCAGTATTGGTTAACTGCTGACGTAAAGGACCTTTACTAAATTTCGCCTCCAAAACCTCCTCCATAACCAAGTCCTTTTTGCCAAGAAGCCCGCTTGGATGTGGTTGAGAGAATTTATGCCAATCAGCATCTGTATGATCGATACCCCTATTCTTCCCCACCCAGTTACCATTTGCGTCATAACACCTGTTTTTGCTCCAGTCCCATGCCTTTAGTTGAGCTTGCCTGGGATTGTTATCGCTCAAGATATCCTTTTGGATTTTTTTAAAGACGGGACTACTTTCAAACTTATGAGCCTGGAAAGCATGTTCGGAAGTATGATACTTTGTCCCCTTATAAGTAATTGGATGATCGTAGAAATTGGATAGGAAATAATAGGGATGTGCCGTACCATCAGCGTTAAACCTATTATAGGAGGGAACTACGCTGGTTTCTGCTCGACCATGACGTTGTATGAACGTGGTTATTTCCGGTAATCGCCCTTCTGCCAGTAATTGAACTTGGTGAGATCCTGCATTAACGAAGCCACGAGCTCCTTGGGCTATAGCTCCCAAAGGGGGTAAACGATGCGTAAAGACACCCATGCTCATTGTTGTGGCTCCTATATCCAATATATTTTTTTGTTAAATGTTAAAGGTGATTAAAATCAGGTTTCAAATTTATAATTATACCAAAACAAAAACCTTGATTTTGTTGCACGAATTGGCGCTTTGCCAAAATCGGGACCAGCTCACGAACCAGAATTCATAAGATACTGCTGCCGAATTCTGGAATAGCCAGATGTTGCCTCTTTTCTTCCGGTTGTGATCGGTGTATAGTATGCCGATCTTCAGTCTGGGAGAGGGATTGGCGCATGTGTTTAAAGCCGGAAGAGAACCATAGCATACCGGAAGAGACAGCCAGAGTCGCCCAAGCGATTTACCCCAAGGGTAACCGGGTCATGCTGCTACGGAATACATTAGGCGGCATCTACCAAGACAGTGCTTTTGCCGATTGTTACCCCAAACGCGGCCAACCGGCAGAGGCTCCTTGGCGATTGGCGGTTGTGACCGTGCTTCAATTCCTGGAAAACCTCTCTAACCGGGAGGCAGCAGAAGCGTTACGCACGCGAATTGACTGGAAGTATGCGTTGGGCTTGGAATTAAGCGATCCCGGTTTTCATCCAACAGTTCTTTGCAAATTTAGAAAGCGACTGGTCGAACATCAGGCTGAAGCCCGGTTGCTGGATATTCTACTTGAAGTTTGCCGGGATCAAGGCGTCCTAAAAGCTAGAAGCACCACCCGAACGGATGCAACCCATGTTTTAGCTAAAGTTCGGGCATTGAACCGCCTGGGCAACATGGTGGAAGCCATCCGGCAAGTTTTGGAGGAGTTAAGCCATCTGTGCCCAGATTGGCTGAAACAGAAGATTTCTACCGAATGGAAAACCCGATATGGCTATCGTTGGGACTCTTTCAGTCTACCGGCTGCAAAAGATGCGCAGAAAATCCGGCTTTTGCAAGCTGGGCAGGATGCGCATAGCCTGCTTAACCAGCTCTCATTAGCCTATTTTAAACTCTCATCCGTAGAATTCTTGCGACAGATGCTCTTACAACAATACCTAGTTCAGGATGGCGTTTTACAATGCCGTGACTCATCGGATCTGCCGCCCACCAGTCAATTGCTGGCCTCCCCGTATGACCAGGATGCCAGACTTGGTAGCAAGCGAAGCACACAATGGACCGGCTATAAGGTTCATTTCACTGAAACCTGTGAAGAAACGGCTCCGCTATTGGTGACCCATGTGGTCACAAGCAAACCCAATCGCCGGGATAATATGGATCTCAACGGCATTCATGGCGCTTTGGAGCAAAAAGGCTTGCTGCCGGATAAACACTTGGTGGATGCTGGGTATGTAGACGCTCAATTGCTGGTGGAAAGCCAAGAACAGTACCAGGTTCAGCTTATTGGCCCATCGGTCTACTGCAGAGGAGGATATTATGGCAAGCCAATCCATCCAACAACAAACAGAACTCTTCCGAGCAGGTCAGCCGGTGCAATATAGTGGTGAATATCTGGTAGTAGATGAACAGGGAACCCCGCAGGGTCAGGATATTATTACCCTGGATGAGGGAGACACGTTCCCAGAAGTCAATGGCATCAATGCCTGTTATCAACTCAATGCCACCTGCCTGCTGGAAGAAGAGTGCGAAGGGGAAGCCACTGAAGTGGACTAATTGTTCAGCCTGATTCTATCCTATAAATAACAGTAAGCATTTGAAACCCGCCCTTAACAGGGCGTTTTTTTATTCTACAGACTACGAATCTTTTGCCCAACTCGGCAATAGCAAAACCGGTTTGAGCCTGTAGACTTACCGCAAGCATCTTAACACTCAAATCTAACCCTAGATTATATCTATCTCAGCCCCGCTAGGGGCTTTTCATTGGAAAGCATAAGAACACCCTGAATGGTTATAAACTCATTGATTAAGCTGGTTTACCAGCTCCCGGAAAAGCCAATTATCCAACTGACAAAGAAAAGGAGTGCGTAACTTCAATAATCTTTCTACCAATCATCATTCAGGCTAATATAGCCGCAATCCAAGCACTCCCATTGTTCAAAGGTACTACTGAGCTTATTATTCCTCACTATGGCGGCTTTAGAGGATTCGCCTTTAACTTGAAAGGTGCTCACCTCGCACTTCTTTGAGCCGCAATTTTTACAGCGTACTATTATACTCATAAATTTTGCCCTGAAACCAATATTTTGGACAATATTTTTAACGAGACATGAACTCAAGAAATTACCTAACTGGGTAATTTTCTACGAAATATCCTAAATCAAGGTAGCTGCGCCAATTAAAAATTTAGACTATGGTTGGGTTTTAGCTTTGGTGCCCATCAAAAATATTGATTGATGGCTAGGCTTAACATAGTGGTCTGCAAGCCCTTACAGTTAGCGTATGCTTTTTACGCTTCGTGAACTATCCCTTTTTCAGCTTTTGGTTCAAGAGCTTGAGTCAATGAGAAAGCCCTCCTGCGTTTAACAGGAGAGCTGGGTAAGTGCTGGGGCATTTCAAGGGAAAGGATTACCAGTAGCCTCTCACAGTCGATTGGCTCTGGTTGATAGTAGTGTTCTCAGCTTGATTCTCAAGGGCTGGCTGTGTTATAGTGGCCTGGGGACGGACTGGTGAGCAGGGTTTTGTTCAGAAGGATTCTGAATGGGTGCAACGGAAGAACCCGATGGGTTCTCTTGGGTTTGTGTATTGACAGGGTTGGCTTGCGCAATGGGCACTTGGTTATCTGCCATTGCAGGGCCAGAAGCCAGACTTAGTAAGAGGAGTGACATCAGACCAGATGAAAATAGCCAGTGATTCATAATGTGAGGGTTGCCTTTCTATTGTTTAGTAGTCAGAAACGAAAAAGTGCGAGAGCATCCTAAAGCAAACCGTTCCCCAATAAATCCGTTGATGGTCTGGTCTTTAAAAGACCAATTGGTGCAAGCCTCTATTACCCAATGGTCTTTGAGGAGGGATATTTTAGTTACGCCGATAAACCTGGCAAATGGCAGATTTCCCCGCAAGCTCCGAAGAAGACTCCGCATTATTAATTTAATTCTTTTCGAGATCGAGTCTTTCTGATACAGTCCGACTCCACGCACAATCGGATAAGGAGCGTTCGGGTTGATCATCCATACTGAGCAGCTTGGGCTATCAGGATGTCCCGCCTGTGGCAGCCAGGAATTTAAAGTTAGCAGTACCAGTTATAGCGTGGCATACTATCGCCCAATCGAGCGGGAAAACCGGCTTTGGTGCCTTCGCTGTGACTGGAGCAGTGATTTCAAGAATAACCCGCTTACCTTGGTTAATAAGCATGACAAGGCTTTGCTTAAACAGTTAGGGTTCTGGCGGTAACGTGATGATTTCCAGGCCTCTCTTGATTTGGAATTCTTTAGCGTAGAATAGCTCTGTTTTGTGAGTTGACCCCTAGGTGAATATGAGGTTCATACTCAACACTCCCCATTAGCGGACTTGTGTGACTGAATAGAGCTGCGTATTATACTGACTACTAATGATAGTGGGATTGGGAGATGGCACAGCCGTTTACAAATGCTGAAAACAGGGCAATTAAGCTAATGCCCTACTTTAATCAATGCATTCATACAGCGAGTATTTTGGTTTCCTGCATTGGGTTAGGGGGAATCCTGGGTCATCTTCTTCGTATCCCTTGGCTGTTGTCGTATGTGCCGAATGCCACGGTAGGAATGGCTTTACCCACCGCCATCAGTATTTTCTTTTTGGGATTTGCATTAAGAGTCATCTTGGATAGTCAGCCGTATGACCAGTTTCCCCCATGGCTTGGGCCGGTTCGATATCTTTCCTTGATAGTGCCAGCAACGATTAGCGGCTCTATACTCTTGCTGTATTTGACGAATCCACATTTTGATATCCTGGATATCGACACCCATGGGATCTATCCGGCTGCATTTCATACGTCAATTATGATCCTCGCTTCAGTCCTGGCTTTGTTTATATTTGTGCAACGGCGATACAATGAGTCGGCAGTGGTGTATGGAGTCTGTATCCCAGCTTTGATTGCTATTAACATGGGTATACTAGCCATTATTGGATATGTATACAACGAACCGCTGCTATATGGGCTGAAAATGTCTCTGTCAACTGCTATTTCTACTCTGTTGATCGGTTTGACCATTCTCATGGGGACCTTACCGTTCCGCGGTTTGCTCCTTCCTTTCTTTTCTGACAATCTGAGAGCCCAGATTCTGGCAGGTTTATCTGTGGTCATGGGTTTAGGCATTCTCATTTTTGGCATCGATAGTATTGCTATTGCCCTTCGACTGAACAATTCTAACTGGGGGGGAAACCTCAGCCGGAATATGCGGCATCTTTACACTGGGGCAATCTATGTCACGAATGTGGTGAGTATTCTGGTCAAAGTCATCAGTTTACGAGCAGTCCAATATTATACGGAGGCATTGAGTTTTGGGCAGGAGCAAACCCAATTAACCTGTCAGCAGACGGTTATCTCTGAGCTGGGCTTGAAAGCACTCAGCGGTATTGACCTGCAAGCCTTGATGGATGAAGCCGTTCGACAAGTGTTGGAGGTATTGGATGATGAGTTTGGCAAAGTTTTAAAACTGCTTCCCAATAGACATGAATTGTTGATGATTGCCGGGCTCGGTTGGAAAGAAGGGCTTGTGGGAACAGCCACTGTACCAGCGGGGCCCAATTCTCAAGCCGGTTATACTTTTACCAATAAAGAGCCGGTAATTGTGGAAGACCTATCCCAGGAAACCCGCTTCAATCCAGCACCTCTTTTCCGGGAGCATGGGATAGTGAGTGGAATTAGTGTAGTGATTTATGCTGGCAGCCAGCCTTGGGGTATATTTGGTGTACATTCGAACCGGCGCAAACATCTGACCCAGGATGACGTCAACTTTATTCAATCCGTCGCGAATGTTCTCGGCACTGTCATTGAGCGGAAACAAATAGAAGAGGTGCTCCAAGACAGTGAGGCTCGATTCCGCCGTATTGTAGAGGCGAATATGATTGGAGTTATTTTCTGGACCGTGGATGGGCAGATTACCGATGCCAACGAGGCCTTCCTGGAGATGTTGGGATACACTCGGGCTGATCTAGAGGCGGGTCATTTGAACTGGCGGGACTTAACGCCCCCAAATTATGATGAGCTAGATGATATGAATATCGAAAATTTACGCACAAAAGGGAGTATGGAACCCTTTGAGAAACAATACATCGCCAAAGACGGGCATAGAGTCGACGTATTTGTTACTGGAGCCTTAATGGAAGGTTCAGATAGAGAGGGTGTGGCGTTCGTGATGGATATCACCCTTCGCAAAAAGGCTGAAGCTAACTTGCGAGACAGCCAAAGGCAGCTGGCGGAAAGCAACCGGGATCTGGAATATTTTGCAACGGTTGCTTCTCATGATTTGCAAGCCCCACTGCGAAAGGTTCGTATCTTCTTGGATATGATTGATAAACAAGCAAAAGATCAGCTTGATTCTGAATCTTTGGATCTCCTGGGTAGATCCAAACGGTCCCTAGCTTCCATGCAGAACCTGATCACGGATCTTCTGTTACTATCCAAAGCCACTAATGGCGGTCTTCCACCCCAGAAGCTTGATATAGCTAAAGTCGTCGATCATGTGCTGATGAATTTAGAGGATCAGATCCAGACAAAACGGGCAACGGTAACCATTGAGTCATCCGGCACGGTTATCGCTGATGAGGTTCAGTTTGAGCAATTGCTGCAAAACTTGATTGCCAATGCACTGAAATATCAGCCAACGGGGCAAGAGCCAAAAATTCATATTCGAGCGGAATGTGGAGATAATGGGCTGTGTCAGATTATAGTCCAGGATAACGGCATTGGTATTTCTCCAGCTGATCAGGAACGCATTTTTGAGCCCTTTGCCCGTCTTCATGGAAAATCTAGCCCCTATGAAGGAAGCGGAGTCGGTCTTGCCATCTGTAAGCGAATTGTGGAGCGTCACGGCGGCTCAATCTCAGTTAATAGCATCCCAGGACAAGGCAGCCGGTTCATAATCAAGCTACCGATACCACCAATGGAAGGAAAACAATCAAGTCTAGTCCTGGCAAGGAGTCACAGAGATTGAGTGATCGGAGCGCTTTTTGAAAGGAACATACATCAAAGATCACCCGTCTGGGGTATTTGCACTTGGGAGTTTATCTGCTATTGCTCAAAAAAGTTAATTTATGCGCTGTCAATTGATTCAGGTAAGAATGATGATATATGAAATGCCCACCCATTGGAATTATGGCCTGATTGCCTTATCGGTATTCACGGCAATCGTTGGCTCCTATGTGGCATTGTATTTTGCCGGTCGCTTACGAGCAAAAGCGGGTAGAGAGCGGATTATATGGACATTGCTTGGCGCTTCCATTATGGGACTTGCCATTTGGTCTATGCATTTTGTGGGCATGCTGGCCATGTCGATGCCGATGCCTATGAGCTATGACCCATTTTTAAGCTTTCTCTCCATGATTGCCGCTGCGGTAGGGGCTGGGCTTGCGTTTCTGATTTTTCAGCGTAGTACCATCAACCGGATTCAATATGTTTTCGGCAGTATTGCGATGGGGCTTGCCATTGCCACGATGCACTATACGGGCATGGCATCGATGAAGATGCCCATGCAAATTGTGTATAGACCTTTACTCTTTGCACTCTCCATTGTGATTGCCATTGTGGCTTCTGCCGGGGCTCTATGGTTGGTCTTCCGTTCATCCCCTAAGTCCACTGTGACTTTTTTGGTTCAAAATATAGGCAGTGCGGTGGTGATGGGCATCGCTATTTCCGGGATGCATTACACGGGGATGGCTGCTGCTCACTATTATTATTCGGGCAATCCTATACAGGATGTGGATAGGATGCCCATGGTCGGTTTGCTTCCTCTCGATGAACTCTTGATTGGGGCAGCTATTGTATTTACAAGTGCTCTGATTGTATTAAGCGCCCATACGATGGCTGAGCAGCAACGGATGATGGAAGCGCTCCGAAAAAGTGAGGAGCAATACCAACTGGCCATTGAGGGATCCAATGATGGGCTATGGGACTGGAACCACCAAACTGGAATTATATACTGGAATGATCGCTGCTATGAGCAATTGGGCTTACCGATTGGTCGGGTGATTACGCCTGAGTTTTTCCTGTCTCTGGTTCATCCAGATGATCGAAACAGAGTTCAGCAAATAATCCAGAGCCATCTTATGCACAATACTCCCTATGAGCTTGAGTTCAGGATGCAACAAGCATCTGGGCAGTATCGTTATTACTATGCCCGGGCCAAAACGCGCCGGGATGCCAATGGAAAACCATTGCGGACCACTGGCGTGCGAACCGATATTACCGAACTCAAAGAAACGGAATTGGCATTAGTGGCCAGTGAGCAGCGTTTTCTATTAACCTTTGAACAGGCTCCTGTCGGTATTGGTCATATCGGGCCGGATGGGCAATTTATCCGGTTGAACCAAAAGTATTGCGAGATTCTGGGTTATACCCATGATGAATTGCTGGGGTTGACGTTTCAAGCGATTACGTATCCGGAAGACCAGCCTGCGGATTTGGAACTATATGCCAAGCTCAATGCCAAGGAAATTCCAAGTTATACCCGAGAAAAGCGCTCGATTCGTAAGGATGGTTCCTTGGTATGGGTGAACCGGAGTGTTTCCATTGTATGGGATGAAACCGGACAATTTGATTATGCCATTGTGGTTGCGGAAGACATTACCCAAAAGAAACAAGTGGAAGAGGCCCTGACTCAATACGCTACAAAGTTAGAACAAAGTAACCGAGACTTGGAGCAGTTTGCCACCATTGCCTCTCATGATTTGCAAGCCCCTTTACGGAAAGTGTTGATGTTTAGTGAAAGCCTGAAAATAAAATATGGTGCGGGTCTACCGGAAGAGGGCATGGATTATATCGAGCGCATGCAACGGGCGACCAAGCGCATGCAGGACTTGATTAGCGATATATTAGTCTTATCTAGAATCAGTCGGAAAGGAAAGCCCTTTAAGCCAGTCCAATTGGTGCAAACGGCAAGTAAAATTTGAGCCAGTGCGGCAGCCAAATTTTGAGCCACCCTCATCCCATCCATTTCTTTCCCCTTTTCCCCTAAAAAGCCGTGTAGCGGAAAGCCAGGACGGTCAAGGATAGACCCATCCAGCTTGTACTGGCACAGATCTAGTGGATTCCTTGAGGGTCCTGGCTTGGAGCGTATAATCCCGTTTTGGGAAAAGGGAATATTTAGCTTGCGGTAGTCTCTTGGGCTTTCAGGCTTTGCTTGAACCGGTAACTGTCCCCATTCATCTGGACCAGATGGCAGTGGTGCGCCAGCCGGTCGACCAGGGCCACGGTCATGGCCGGGTCTTTAAAGACGGTATCCCACTCTTCAAAGGGCAAGTTGGTGGTAATCAGGGTGGATTTACGTTCATGTCGGTTGGAAAAGAGGGAAAACAGAAGCTTGACTCCCGCTTCGCTCAAGGACAGATAGCCCAGTTCATCCACAATCAGCAGATCCAGCTTCTGAATCCGGGTTTCCAGGCGACTGAGCTGGTATTTGGATTGCGCTTCCAGCAAGGTATTGACCCAGGGCAAACGCATGAGAGTGAGTCGACCTATTCATTCTTGTATAATATTTCCCGGGCTTATTTTTCTGTTTTGACAGAACCAGAGATAATTTAGCGGGTTACATTTTACGGAAACAGGTTTACAGTAGAGCAATATGATTGATTGAGGTTTGTTTTGCCTTGTTGCTTGAGCTTTTAGATGCTTTTTCAGAGTTGGACGATCCTCGCTGTGACTACAAAGTCGAGCATAATTTACTGGATATTCTGGTGATGACGATTTGTGCGGTGATTGGTTGTGCGGAAAGCTGGGAAGACATTGAGTTATATGCCCGCAGTAAAGAAGCCTGGCTGCGGGAGTTCCTGTCCCTGAAAAATGGTATCCCGTCGCATGACACGTTCC
>CABHPA010000042.1 GCA_902168245.1 Candidatus Melainabacteria bacterium | reverse complement strand
CGGCAGCGTCAGATGTGTATAAGAGACAGCAAAATGGGGGGGCGGGGTGCGCATATCTACACTATAAAGCCTTTACGGGGCGGTTTAAAGACTTTTGAAGATGATTTCGACTTTTTGCCCGATAAAAAAGGCGCCTTTGGGGGCGCCTTCAAGAAGAAATATTAGGGGAGAGACATTTTGTATATTTTTTATATCGTAAGGATTTCAGTTTTTCTGAAGTCCAGCGCCCCCGATTGATACATTTCCTTACAAAGGAAATGAAAAGCCTTCTTACTTTATACACGCATACTATATATGTATGTGTTCCGTGATTCTGAAATTGGACATACGCCGCACAATGGCTTGGCTGGTTAAGTTGATTCGCGATGATTCTGCGGGCAATTTAAAATATCCCGGTAGAGCAGGGTAAAGGCGAAGGTGCCCAATGGCAACAGCAGGGCGGTAATCAGCAGCATCAGCACGGAATCGGTAACGCTGGCGGCCAGCTCCGGCAAGTGGGATTCGACCAGGCTCAGCGCCTGGGCCTGTAAGCCGTTTCTGGCGTTGATATGCGCGCCTTCCAGGGTGGAAGCGACGATCCAGCGGTGCAGCGCATCCAGCGGCAGGCTAAGGCGCAATGCCCGTAACAGCAGGGCCAGGGGCAGGTTCAGCAGGTAATTGGTGGCAATCAGCAAAATGGCTTGCAGGCCCAGCGTGGCCCCAAAACGCTGGCGCACCAGTTGCGCGCTCCGCAGGCAGGGAATGACCGGGTTGGCTGGCAGCGGCTCAAGCGCGGCAAGCTGGAAAACAAAACTCAGGAACACCGCCGCAACCAGCCAGATTATAAACAGCAGCCCGCTGAACAGGATTGCGCCCAGCAGCAGCGCAGGCCCGGCCAGTGCGTTCGCGTTGCTTAGCAGGCCGCCCAGTGCCGGGGCCAGTAGTACGGGCAGGCAGGCGGCCAGGGGCAAGGCGCAATAGGCCAGCAACAAGCTTTGGTAGGGGCGTTGTTGGCCTTCCGCCACATGCTGGTAGGCCGCCCTGAAATCGATGGGCCTGTGTTCAATGGCTTCCAGCGTGTTGCGGTTGAGCGAGGCCCAGTACACCACGTATTGCCAGCCGCCCCGGATCACCCCAAAAAGGGCCGCCAGGCAAATCAGCCCAATGCAGGCCAGCACCAGCGGTTTGTTATGCTCCACAAAATCCGGTTGTTGGGTAATCAGGTAATCCACTAGCCAGTTAACCAGCGCAACGCAGCCATAGGCGGACAGCGTCAGTTGTGCGACGGGCAGGAGCAATACCCGGGTGAAGGCCGGGCCGTGCCGCCGGTAATAGCGCAGGGTCTGCTTTAAAATGGCCCACAGGGACAGGGCGCCGGTAGACTCTGGAAACGATGCCGCGCTGGGCGGGGTGTCAGTCATGAATGCATCACACTTTTCCCAAACCTGTTCAATGAAATTATACCGTTTTGGGTTGGATTGATTTCAACCCATTCTGTTGGCCTGGCTGGTGGAAGTGGCGTATGCCCCGTTTTGGCCTACGCTGGATGGAGGAGGGAAGGGGCTTTGTCTCCAAATGGTACGGTAGCCCTTAAACGATGACAGGGCTTTCGTTTCAAGGGTCGCTTTCTGCCAGTGTGGCTCCTGTGCGCGGTGGAGTTTTAGGGCGGGAATATCAAGTTTGCTGACCGGGGTTCGATACACAGCCTGTAAGCCAACAGCACAGTTGGCAAGCCCTTCCGGAAGGTGCGGTTGCGCTGGAGGCAAGGGTTCCGTTGGAAAAACGCAAAACCAAGCATGTCCTCTTACGATTCTGTATGCCGATGGCGGTAATGCAGGGTTGGTTTACGCCGGGCGGAAAGGATTCCGCATCCGTAATCAAAAGAGGGCTTTATGAAAAAGGAGATTTCAGACCATGCCCCTTACAATTAACACGAACATCACGTCCCTGAACGCGCAACGGTATTTGAGCATGAATACCAACGCGCTGCAGAAAACCATGGAGAAACTGGCTTCCGGCTACCGGATTAACCGCGCCGGGGACGATGCAGCCGGTCTGCAACTGTCCGAAAACCTGCGGGCCCAGATCCGTGGTTCCAAAAAAGCTTTGGATAATACCCAGGACGGCATGAACGTCCTGAACATCGCGGATGGCGCGTTGCAAACCATCACCGACAGTTTACAGCGGATGCGGGAACTGGCGGTGCAGGCGGCCAACGATACCTACAATACCTCTCAAAGAAGCGCCATGCAGGTGGAAGTGGAGCAGTTGCTGGCCGATGTGGACCGAATTGCCTCGGCGACCAAGTTTAACGGCGTCGATTTGCTGTCCACCTCATCTCCCGTCACATTTATCATCCAGGTGGGGGCCAACAACACCGTTGGCGTCGATACCATCGACATTGCAACCGCAATGGGCGATTCCAGCGCGGCAACCCTCGGCGTCGCCTCCTGGAACGGCACCAACCTGACCACCGCGATTGATTCCAGTACCAACGCCCAGTCTTTCCTGAGCGAGGTGGACGCCGCGATTAACGCGGTGAACATCAAGCGGGGCAACCTGGGTGCGTTCGTCAACCGGCTGGAAGGCACATCCAACAATCTGTCCATCGGGATTGAGAATCTCTCCTCATCCGAATCCCGAATCCGAAACGTGGATGTGGCCGCAGAAAGTGCCAATCTTACCCGCAACCAGATCCTGCAGCAGGCCTCCAACACCATTCTGGCGCAGGCCAACCAAACGCCGCAACTGGCGCTCCAGTTGCTCAAGGGTGGCGGCTAGGCCGAACGCGCCGTATAAACCTACAAGTTCGTTTTTCCAACGACAAAACGGGGCTCGGAGCCATTCCGGGCCTCTTTTCTTTATGGCGGGTTGCCGGTAAACTCAACAATAGTGCGGAATAATGGCTGGGAAGCAATTTGTGTTCATGTTATTTTTTCTATCCATTTCATTTTAATTTGCTGTGAACCATTAACGCATCTTTCCGGCTAAGCGCTTTGCTTCGGTTCAGTTACATCATTTATCTTCTCAAGGATTGGTTTACTTATGATCAGCTTTCCGCGTTTTTCTCCTCGTATGCCACAGTTTTCGGGTTCTTCCTCCAGAAGCGTTGGGACAGAATTATCCCATCAAAAGTCAGATGCCTCCTTAAAACGGCATTGGAAAGATGAAATGGATCAACGGCTTCAGCAGACCAGCCGTGGCGATTCGATAGCGCTTAAGAATGAACCTCAGGAAGAGAAATGGTTTTTGGAGCTTTATGGGCAAAAATTCCCATTAAAGCGCCAGGAATATCAGAATCTTTTGCGGAAAGAAATTGAACTTAAGAAAAAGCTGAAAAATTCTAAAACCCTAACTGGCCGACTTTCCCAATGGGCAACGGCTGGAGGGGCTTCGTTGGGAGCGATTGCTGATTTAGTGGTGCATATTCCGTCTTTGGGCGTTAGTTTGCTGATGATTCCACCGGGCACCATTACTGCTGCTGGCACTGCTATGGGTAGGATTTTTCAAGGGAAAAGCCCAGGCAAAATTTCATATGAGTTGCATGAGGTTGAATCTGCTCGTCAGGAGGTTGGAGCTTACCTTTCCAACCTTCAAACAGGATTAAACGAAGTAGGGCAACATCGCAATGCAAAGAAACCGCCACCGGAGCCTAAAAGACAATATCAACCAAGACGTAGGGGAGTTGAAAGATTTGACGTGATTGGCTAGGTATGCTCTTTGAGAATATTTGAAGTTTCTTAACGCAGGTTAGCAACATTTTCCTTGATGGGACTTTATATGGTTGGAACGCGGTTGAAACACCCGCCACCGAACCCGCAGCCCGTGGTTTGCGAGCCAGATGGTTGACAAAACCGCTTGAAGCTATACCCTTTAAGACACTGATCAGGTTGAGCCGGATCGATTCACAAGCCCAAACGCTTATTAAAGGCATTACCTTACTACTATGAACGCAATGATCTTCTTCACTGCACTGCTGATGATTAGCATGATGATTATGTGTCCTATGCCCCGCCGGGAGGATACGTCGAAACGCTGTGAAGAAGTTTAACCCCACCTCAACCCCAGATACAGCAAACCGCCGACCTCCCGCAACCCGCAAGGTCGGCGGTTTTTTTACAAGTCCCTTTTTTCAATAGTCTACAGAAAGCCTGCATACTGCCATGTACGTTACTCAACCGATAACCAGCGCCGTTTCACCGGATTCCCGGCGAGTGCTGCTGAAAGGCGGGGTCTCCAATACCGCGCCGCAGCCGGGCCTGGGTTCCGGCTCCTCTCCCCCGTTAACTGCCCGTCATTCCGTGGCCCCTAAATTCGGCTCCAGTGTAGGGTGGAGTACAATTATCGGGCCAAATGCGCTGTCTCAGTGCTTTTCAGATATCCTGGGCGTGTGGGGACCCAAATTACCGCTTGTACGAAGCAAGACCCAATTTTTTGAAGAATCTTTCCTTGAGTTTGTTGAAGACGCGGCTTTCTATTTTGCCGTGCCGACTGCCGCTTTTGGTTTGCACAAGGTTTATCAGAACCTGGCCAAGCTGAACAGTAATAATGCCGCAGAAGTAATCGGCAAAGGCGTAGCGGGCAAGACGAAAGAATTGACCCGGGAACTGGTTGCTGCTAAGTTCGGTACGCTGGCAGGCGCTTTGGCCATTGCAAGCGCGGTTGAATACATGATTCAGCATGCCAAGAACGTCATCACCGCAAAACAGTTCAATACCAAGAACTTTACCGCCGTGGCCGGTCTGGAAGGCGCGCAAAACAAAGCTGCCAAAGGCGAAATGGATCCGGTGGAAAAAGCAAAACGCCGCTCCTGGCAGGTGCCTGCACTGTTTGGTTCTGTGCTGGCTGCCTCCCTGCTTGCGCCCAGGATGATTTTGAAGCACGAAGCGGTGGAAAAGCTGGCGCGCAAGGCTTTAACCTATGTGGATTTTGGCAAGGATCCGTTTGATATTTCCAAGATGATTCTGGGCATTTTGGCCGGTGTCGGGGCGGTCAGTTACGTGGATGCCGCTCGTGATTCGCTGGAGCGCAAGGAAACCGTCACTCGCCTTGCGGTTGTGATTCCCTACATGTTGTTTGGCAAGGAACTGGTTGGCTATGGTTTGGCCAAATACTATGAGACATTTGGCAAAGTGAAGCAGGGCGAACAAACCGTCAAGCTTGCCGACCTGAAGAAATCGCATCAGCTTTCTCTTACCAATGGCAAAAAACCTTGGCAGCAGTTCCTTGAAAAAGAAAGCTTTATGAATATGGGCGTGGTTCACAAGGATCTGGCGCCTGTTTTTGAGGAACTGGCCAAAAAAGGAAAAGGGCTTTCCAAGCCGCTTGAGGAAGGGTTATATAAAATCCACGGTAATATTGGCGTTTGGTCTTATATTCTCAGCGCCGCGATTAGCGGGGTGGGTATCAACTGGATTGCATACCGCCAGACCAAAGAGCGTTTCAGGCGTCAGCAGGAAGCGCAGAAACAGCAGTTGGCGCAAACAATCCCATATGCATCCGCACCGGCGGCTTCTCCGTTTGGGTATCCCGGTAAATCGCCCAATGGGTTCACCCTGCCCCAGGCCCAAAAGTCCTTTGCCCCGGCAACCACGCCAGCCCCTTTGTTCCCGGTAGCGGCGTTTGGGCAAACGCCCGCGCAGTGGAGCCGCTTTAACGGTCAGGCGCAAGCCTGAACCCTGAAAACATTTGATGCTTCGGGAGAGAAAAGAGGGCTAAATACCTAAAAAAGCCCTTTCGTACCCGGTACGAAAGGGCTTTTTGGCGTTGGGCATTGGTTGCATATCATTTCCTGGGTGTTGCCAGATGGTTCATTTTAAGTTCCATGGTCAGGGGATTGGGCTTGACTTGGATATCATTAAGATGTTGTTAATATATGTTAATTGCCTTTCATGCGCTTGTGTCAAGGGTTTTAGGTGGGTTTTGAATAAAGGCAATCTCCTATTTTTGGAGGAGACCTAAAGTTTTCGCCTCCATCTCCGATAGGAGGTTCAGGTCCAAATCTCCATCGTCTGGAGGAGTGGTCTGAGTTACGAACAACCTTCTAGTGAGTCACACACGAAAAACGGAACCATATTCTCCCTGGTGTTAAACGCACGGGTAACTTGGCATGTCAAAGGATACGGATACCTGCGCGTGTCGGGTGATGGGAATTTGTTCCGCACAATGGAATAGGAGAAACAACATATGCCATTAATCATCAACACGAACATCGGCTCGATGAACGCGCAGCGGTATTTGAGCAACAACACCAACGCGCTGCAAAAATCGATGGAAAAATTGGCTTCCGGTTTTAGAATTAACCGCGCCGGGGATGACGCAGCCGGTTTGGGCTTGTCCGAAAGTTTGCGTTCGCAGATTCGCGGTTCGCAAAAAGCGCTGGACAACACGCAAGACGGCATTAACGTAATGAACATCGCCGACGGCGCGTTGCAAACCGTTACCGACAGTTTACAACGGATGCGCGAACTGGCCGTGCAAGCCTCGAACGACACGTACAACGCCACCCAGCGCACCTCAATGCAAACCGAATACGACCAGTTGGCATCCGGTATCACCCAGATCGCAAGCGCGGCGCAATTCAACGGCGTAACACTATTAGACGGCAACACGGGTACCCTGACGCTTCAGATTGGGGCCAACACGGTGGCCAACGTGGATGACTTCGATGTCAGCAGCTTGTTCATCGACGCCACCGCAGCCACCCTGGGCGTAGACACTTCCACCCTGGATACCCACGCCAACGCCCAGACCGCGATTGCCGCGCTGGATACCGCAATCGATTCGGTAAACACCGCACGAGGCAACCTGGGCGCTTCCAGCAACCGACTGGAAAGCAACGCGGCTAACTTGTCCACCAACATTGAGAACCTGTCGTCTTCCGAATCCCGCATCCGCAACGTGGACGTGGCGATGGAATCGGCAAACTTATCACGAAACCAAATCCTGCAACAGGCCGCGTCTGCAATGCTGGCCCAGGCCAACCAGTCCCCTCAACTTGCGCTGCAACTGCTGCGTGGGGGCTAATCGAAAGATTGGTCGCTAACCAAAAGTTAGTCAAGGACGATTGGATTGGTACCGTAGGGATTCATCAAGAGAACGGCTCCGGGCTTTTGGCCCGGAGTTCGTCTTTTTAAAGGGGGAACGGGCATGGCCTTTGCACCGTTTGAATGCTGGAAAGCCCGTCTCTGTATTATTTTTACGGAACGCATACGGTGTTTGGCCTACATCGTTTGTGGGAGTAGGATGGAAGGAGCCTCCTATGCCGGGGCGAAATGAGGAACATGGGCTTTATTTTATAAATTCTCTCAGGGTCAGGGTTTTCAGGATTTTGTCCGTAACCGGGAGTAGACTCCCCTCCTCCTTGAGGTGGAGTTTTTGATCGAACTCTAAAGTTTTTAGCTTACCTCACCGAAACGAGAAACATAAGCAATCACTCCTCCGAATTAACGAGCGAATCGATGAATCGGTGAGTGACCGCTCAAAAGAATCACACATTCCTCTGCCAAAAACACAAGGCATATTGTAGCCAAAATCCGGTAGTCGCCAGATTTCAGGGCTTAATTCCACTTGCCTTGCTCGTCCCCAAAAGTTCCTTTGAGTACCCACTAACAAAACAGAATAGGAGTTCCTCTTATGCCTTTGATTATCAATACCAACATTGGATCGATGAATGCGCAGCGTTACCTGGGCAACAACACCAACGCGCTGCAAAAATCGATGGAAAAACTGGCTTCCGGTTATAGAATTAACCGTGCCGGGGATGATGCAGCCGGTTTGGCCTTGTCCGAAAGTTTGCGCTCTCAGATACGCGGTTCTCAAAAAGCGCTGGACAACACGCAAGACGGTATTAACGTAATGAACATCGCCGATGGCGCGTTGCAAACCATTACCGATAACCTGCAACGGATGCGCGAACTGGCCGTGCAAGCCTCGAACGACACGTACAACGCCACCCAGCGCACCTCCATGCAAACCGAATACGACCAGCTGGCTTCCGGTATCACCCAGATTGCAAGCGCGGCGCAATTCAACGGCATTACCCTGCTGGACGGCAACACGGGTACCCTGACGCTTCAGATTGGGGCCAACACGGTGGCCAACGTGGATGACTTTGATGTCAGCAGCCTGTTTATCGACGCCACCGCAGCCACCCTGGCGGTCGATACCTCTACCCTGGACACCCACGCCAACGCCCAAACCGCCATTGCCGCGCTGGATACCGCAATCGATTCAATCAACACCGCACGAGGCAACCTGGGCGCTTCCAGCAACCGACTGGAAAGCAACGCCACCAACCTGTCTACCGGCATTGAGAACCTGTCGTCTTCCGAATCCCGCATCCGCAACGTGGACGTGGCGATGGAATCGGCGACCCTCTCCAGAAACCAGATTCTGCAACAAGCCGCCTCGGCGATGTTGGCCCAGGCCAACCAGACGCCGCAACTGGCGCTCCAATTACTCAAAGGATAATTGCAAAAGTAAGAGGAACATCTGGGCGTATTACCCAGAAAGGCTTCGGGTCAGTCCCCGAAGCCTTTTTTTTATGGGTGTTGGATTATGGCGCCATATGATATTGATGCTGTTGGCAGTTGATTGCGTGGGCGTGTGTGAGTAGTGATAGAGCAGTCCATAGAAATCAAAAAAAGATTCATTTATGAATAACGTTCAAGCATAAAATGGTGAACATTTTGCCTGGACTGTTCCTTAACGCTTCCATAAAGCGCAATCAGCAAGTCTTGAGACGGATTGATCCTTCAGTTTGTCTATAGTGCTTGGAGGAATGGAAGGGTGTTTTGTCCTTCGTTCCGTTGAATTGGGGCAGATGGGGTTGCGGTTTTGGAGTGCCGATGAATTTAGGGTTTACTGCGTTTTTCAGGAATGTTTCGGAATGTCCTTTCCTCCAGATGGAGGAGATTTGGAGCAGAGTCTAAAGTTTTTGGTCTACTGCACCGATACGAAAAATATAAGAGACATTAAGCCAAATAAATGAAGTTAGTACGACCGATTCGATACACACCAGTCACACGAAATTAAAACCGAACGGGAGTCTTTTGCGGGCAGTCCAAATTGCCCGACGCGAACTGGACAAAGGCGGAGCCTGCGTTTGGGGAGTGCGTAAAGCTGCCTGAAATATAAAGAATAGGAGTTCTTCTCATGCCTTTGATTATCAATACCAACATTGGATCGATGAATGCGCAGCGTTACCTGGGCAACAACACCAACGCGCTGCAAAAATCGATGGAAAAACTGGCTTCCGGTTATAGAATTAACCGTGCCGGGGATGATGCAGCCGGTTTGGCCTTGTCCGAAAGTTTGCGCTCTCAGATACGCGGTTCTCAAAAAGCGCTGGACAACACGCAAGACGGTATTAACGTAATGAACATCGCCGATGGTGCGTTGCAAACCATTACCGATAACCTGCAACGGATGCGCGAACTGGCCGTGCAAGCCTCGAACGACACGTACAACGCCACCCAGCGCACCTCCATGCAAACCGAATACGACCAGCTGGCATCCGGTGTTACCCAGATTGCAAGCGCGGCGCAATTCAACGGCATTACCCTGCTGGACGGCAACACGGGCACCATAACGCTTCAGATTGGGGCCAACACGGTGGCCAACGTGGATGACTTCGATGTCAGCAGCCTGTTTATCGATGCGACATCGGCCACCCTGGGCGTAGATGCTTCCACCCTGGACACCCACGCCAACGCCCAAACCGCCATTGCCGCGTTGGATACCGCAATTGATTCGGTGAACACCGCACGGGGCAACCTGGGCGCTTCCAGCAACCGACTGGAAAGCAACGCCACCAACTTGTCTACCAACATCGAGAACCTGTCGTCTTCCGAATCCCGCATCCGCAACGTGGACGTGGCGATGGAATCGGCAAACCTCTCCAGGAACCAGATTCTGCAGCAAGCCGCCTCGGCGATGTTGGCCCAAGCCAACCAGTCTCCGCAGTTGGCGCTCCAGTTGCTCAAGTAACCAAAAGGCAAGAGGAACAACCGGAACGGCTTCCGGAATTTCTCAAAGGGTCCGGCTCAAACCGGACCCTTCTTTTATGGGAACTATTGTAAAAGGTAAGTCCCGTCCACCGATGATTTGGACAAAATTGTTTGAGGACAAACTCTGCCGGGGCGAGGAAGCTGCAAAAAGAATGGAAAACCGGCTGATTTCAAAACCTTCCCGCGTGGCGCTAAAATAAAGTGGGAACCAGTGAAAAACAGTAAGATTCCGCCACAAGGCATGAATCCGGTTTCGGACGTGACAACCAGCGGATGCCCAACCTGGGCGGCCTACAGGCTTACGGGAGTATCAACCGGGAGGGTTCTGATCATGCAAGACCGACAAGCGTCCATACACGGCAGGCGCGAGCATCTTGAAATCAAGCGCCATGACATTCTATGCGAGCCGGGCCACCCGGAATGGGGATACCCCGAAGAACAACGCTACGAAAGTTTTGAAGATCTGTACGGCCCCGATGCATACATGGGCGACTCGTTTCCCTTTACCCTGGCTGGCACCATGAGGACGGAAGTTTTGCCGATTCCCCATACAACGGTTCAAGCCGGGTTGAAGTCTGAAATTGTTCAGGAAAAGGCTCAGGAGCTTTCCGTGTTTCAGGAAAAAAGCTTGGGCGCCGTCGAGGAAAAGGCGGCCAAAGAGGGGCGCGTCACGCCGTTTCGGGAGAATGCCAAATCTTGAGCCAGACTTGTTTTTAGCCTTGGGGTTGATCCCACTCGCTTTGGGGCTGGGTTTCTTTCAGGGCGTCTTCCAGGTACTGCTGAATCAGTTGCACTTCGGCGTCCTTCAAGGAAGCCATGGCTCCCATGCGCTTTAAAACGGGAGGCCACTCGGCAATGGTGTGCGTATTGGGCCGGGGGGCCGGGTGGCAGGTGCTGCACCGGGTTTCAAGAAGAATTTTTCCCTGTTGGATGGCGCTGGACTGGCTAGTGTCCGGCTGGGAGGGCTGGTCTTTCGGTTGGCCTTGCGAGGGCGCTGCTTCGGTAGCGGGCGGCGTTTGTTGGTTGTCGTTTTGGGTTGCCTGCCCCGTGGTTTCGGGTTGTTTTTCTTCTGGTTGGGTCTGGTGTTCGGAGCAGGCCAGCGAGGGCGTATAGCTGTAAATCAGCGTGGCAGACAGACCCAGGGCCAACAAGGCCAGCAAAAGGGCTTTACAGTGGGTTTTGGCAAACATCGTGCAAACAGGCTCCTGTCTAAACGCGGAAACGGTCGGCCTGGGCGCTTTTTACCTTTGGCGGTTTTCAACGGCCCGGAAACCGACACCGAAGATTATACCCCAACCTCTCCATAGGGCCGATCGATGCGTTATCGGGAACGCTTAATCTATCACCGGGGCGGGCTTATGATCCCTGGTCGGTTCAGGGGAGGGGTATTTCTGCTGCTCGCTTTGAATGTGCTGGATCAGGCTCATCAGTTCCGGCAGGCATTTTTGGCCCTGCATTTTATCCACCAGCTTCTTAAAATCGTCCGCAAACGCTTCCGGGTTGGGATGTGTGTTGCCCGCAGCTTTTTCGGTGGTGCTGTCCAGCAGGGTAACCGCCTGGTTGTAATCGGAATGGCAATCGGCCCGGCCCGGCTCCGCCCAGCCCGAAACAGCCAGCAATATTCCGGCCAACAACAATGAAGCTTTGAGTGAGAGCGCCTTATAGAACAAAATCAACCTCGCTCGGGGCAAGAGATGCGTTGACCTGATAGTATAAACGGAACCGTCGCATGAAAAAAGAGGATCTGCCGAAATGGGCCAAATCCTCTTCATCGTGCTTGTCGCGAAATGATGGTGAATCACGATGCCGGGTTCGCAGTCGATAACCGGCCGAAGCCTATCGTCCGGCCAGTTCCCGATCTTTCATCTCCAGCATTTTATCGCCCAGCTCCAGCAAAGTTTCCTGATCCCATAACTTGCGAAGTATGGGAAACATCTCCTGTTCCTCTTCCTTTACGTGGTGTTCCACGCAAATCAGCAATTCCTTGCTGTATTTGGCGACCTCGTCCGGCTCGCCGTCCTCTTTCAGCTTTTTCAGCAAGTCTTTCATTTCGTTGTGCTCGCGATAGGCATCCTCCACCAGCCGGGAAGTCTCTCTTTCCTGCTCCGCCTGCGGGTAGAGATAGGTTTCCTCGATTTTGGTGTGCAGGGTCAGCGCGTCTTTCAGTTTGATCACCTTGGCGGCAATCACTTTTTTCTGTTGCTCGCAGTTGGCAATAATTTCCTGAAGCAGCGCTTTGGCGTCTTTGTGGTCTTTTTCCAGAAGGCTAAGCAGATCGTTTTTGGACATGGTTCCAGAATCCTCCAATACCTGTGCAGTCAGATGAAAACAAAAAATATAGATAAGGGTGTTTTATCCGTAAAGGACAAACACCCTCTCCCCCCAACTTGTCGGGTTTTAACCCGAAACCAGAAATCTCTTCTAATCAATTAGCAATAATTGTAGAATCGTAACGGCCCGATTTAAATTGCCCGGCTGGCTATAGTTGCCCTCCTCTCTTGCACCGATTTGCGCTTGCCGAGGAGGGTTGAGACCTAGCCGGTTCGTCTTGCAATCTGCCGGATCAGTTAATTGCCCAAACCGGAATCTGCCTTAAAATAAAAATTCAGACATTTGGGCTTGGTCTGGGAAAAAGCCCAAGTGTACACGCAATGCTTTTGGGAGGGATTATCGCATGCGGGAAACCGTGCATGTGCTGGGGGCGTTTTTGATTCTGTCGGGGTGTTACGGCATCGTCTGGCTGGGTTTGCAGGGCTATTACGCCGTGCAGGCGGAAGTCCGGCATCATGGCGTTTCTGCGCACGCTGCTTACGGTGTGGGGCAGGATTTTACCGCCCAGGCGTTTCCGGTTCCCCCGGCGATTCCGGATTCCCGGCTGGCCCACCAGAAATTGCCATTTGTAATGAAACCCTGAATAAAGCAAGTTTCTTGCGCGAACTTTAGACCAACGCGCCAGCGGGCCGGGGCATGGAAAGGGATTCCGTTTCGCTGGCCAGCAACGCTTCCGCCAGGCGCACCACCGGGAGCTGGGTTTCCACATCGTGTACTCGCACAAAAGCGGCGCCTTTTTGAATGGCCGTGGAGATTGCCACGGCGGTTAAGGCTTCCCGCTCGTCCACCTCAATTTCCCGGTTGCCCAGAGTGAGGAAGGATTTTCGGGACGCGCCCACCAGCAGGGGCAGTTCCAGCCGATGCAGGGCATCCAGTTGCCGAAGCAGATCCAGGTTATGCGCCAGCGTTTTGCCGAACCCGAACCCCGGATCCAGAATCAGTTGCTCCCGCTTTACGCCTGATCCCAATGCCAGTTGAACCTGTCGCGCCATGAACTGCGCCACTTCAGTCACCACGCCTTGCGGGTATTGCGGGTTCTTCTGCATGGTTTCCGGCGTACCCTGGCTGTGGGTAATCACCAGTTGTGTCCCGTAGCGGGCGGCCACATCGGCCATGGCGGTATCGTACTGCAGGCCGGAGACATCGTTAATCATGCTGGCTCCCGCCTCCACGGCGGCTTGGGCTACCGTTGCCTTGCGGGTGTCAATGCTCAGGGTTGAGTGGGGAAATTCCCGGCGAATAGCCGTAAATACCGGGATCACCCGATCAATTTCATCCTGCGGGTCGATGGTATCCGCGCCCGGACGGGTGGATTCACCGCCAATGTCCAGAATATCGGCCCCGGCGGCCAACGCATGCTCGGCGGCCCGTAGCGCGGCATCCAGCGATCGGAGCCGCCCCCCGTCCGAGAAGGAGTCCGGGGTCATGTTCAGGATGGCCATGATTTTGGTTTTGCGCGTGAAATTCATGCCTGAAATCCTAGCAAGTATATGGCCCTGAATCCACTAGCCGCTTTTTTGATTGGGGCAGCGTGGCTGTCTCTTTCTCCAGGCGGGGCATTCAGGGCCATTGCTTTAAGTTTTTGCGTTTGGCGTGGGGTCGGCGGGCTTATTTCGTCTGTCCGGCCAGCTCCGGAAGCACATCCACGAATTTCGGCTCCACTTTTTCGGAAATGACGCCAATGCCAAAACCACGCCACAGCAGCAGCTTAACGGCTTTGCGGATTTCAGCGTCCGCATCCAGCGTCATCTCGTTTACGTACATGCCCACAAACTCGTTGGCGGTCTCGCGATCCAGGCCACGGGCGAACTGCAGAGCGTAATCCAGCGCCTCGTCGCGGTGTTTCAGGCCATGCTCAATGCTGCGTTTCAGCACCCGGCCAATTTTCTGGATCATCTCGTCGCCCAGATCCAGGCGAATGGCGTTGCCGCCCAGGGGCAGGGTCAGGTTGGTTTCCTCGAACCACCATTCGCCCAAGTCCACCACTTTGGTGAAGCCTTGCTTCTGGTAGGTCAACTGGCCTTCGTGAATGATTAAACCTGCTTCAAACTCGCCGCTTTCCACCCGTTCCATAATCTGATCGAACGGCACCACGGCGGTTTTCAGTTCGGGTTCCCAGATTTTGAGGGCCAGGTATGCCGTGGTCATTTCGCCGGGGACGGCCACGGTCACGTTTTTCAATTCTTCCTTGGTGAACGGTTTTTTGGCGATAACCACCGGCCCGTACTTGTCGCCAATGCTGGAACCCACGTTTAGCAGTGCGTATTGATCGTACAACTTGGCGTATGCGTGGTATGAGATGGCGGTCAGCTCGTAGGTGCCTTTCAAGGCTTCCTGGTTCAGGGTTTCAATGTCGGTCAGGATATGTTCGAAGGTCAGCCCTTCGGCGTCCACCTTGTGATGGGCCAGCGCCCAGAACATGAAGGCATCGTCGGAGTCGGGGCTGTGGGCCACCCGGATAACGGCGGGCGCGGGTTTGGTTTCGGTCATGGGAAGACTCTCTCCTGGTTGGTTTGCTGGCTAGATGCATCCGAACGGACGCATGGGATTGTACTTACCATACTCCAAAGATGCCATGACCTGAAGCGGGGATTCTCGGTTTTCTGGTTTGGGGCTTAAAACAAGCGCCGGGATTTTTCCATGCGCTGAAAGGGTTGACCCGGCCTTGTGCGGGGCGTAGATTATTTCGCATATTAATAAAGGGGTCTACACACGCCGTCGGCTCTTGTGAAATGCCGTGGCCTATTTCGCTTTTACCTGGACAATTGATATCGGAAAAAGACGGTGCATGTGGGTTGCGTGGCAGCCTTGCCTGCGCCGTCAAATTCCGCCATTAAACCTGGGGTTGCTGGCTGGGAATTTTTTTCGTCTTGAAACCCGGATTGTTGAAGGATAGCAGGCCGGGTTTTTGCTTAAAGCCGTGGATGTACTTGCAGGCGTCGACGCATTCCCCGCAATTGAAGCAGCCGTCGAACTGGCCTACTTTCAGAACTCCCTCCAGCGTGCCATTGCGTGGGTCAATGTCCACTGGGCAGGCAATCTGGCAGGCGCTGCATGTTTTACACTGGGATGCCTTGTCCCCGCTGAAGCCAATTTCCATCGGCCGCCAGGGCGAATCCTCGTGATAGGCGGAAATGGACTGGGCCAGCCCGTAAGGGCAGCAGGTGCGGCAAAAATCGTTACCGGCATACAGCAGAAACAGGCCAATCAGCACAAACAGGCCGTTGCCCCACACCAGCGCGATATGGGCATGCCCGCTGGCGTATTGCGAAAGCACCCATTCCGGCGGAATCACGTAGAAACTGAGCAGCAGGCTAAGCCCAAACGTTAGCGGCAAGGCTAACAAGGGAGAGAGAATCGGTAAAACATCTTTCAGCAGCGGATAATCCCGCAATAACAGCTTCATCCAGCGGGGTTTTTCGGCGCGGCCTACCATGGCCCGCAACGGCGTCGTCCATTCGGTCAGGGTGTTGTGGGGGCAAGTCCAACCGCAAAACAGTCGACCCCAGATAAAAGAGATAATCCCAATCAGGATGACTGCCCCGTAAAAGCCGATAGGCAGCCACATGAGGTTGTTAAACTCAAACGGCAGGCTTTGTTTCATAAAAATAAGCCGTTGGTGGATCATATCCACCCGGAAAATATCCAGCGCCGGGCCTAAAAAACACAGCGCCCAGAAGAAAGGTTGCGCCATTTTGCCCCGAAAAACGTGGTAGCGGTATTTGAAAGGGTTGTTGGATCGCTTCATGGTGCAATATGAAAGGGGAATTGAGATTTTTGGGACGCGTTGCGGAATTGGTTCAGCTTTCCTTATCCTACCCCGGAAACGCCTGGCGGCCAAAGCGGAAAACGCAAGTTCCCGAAAAGGCCCGGCCAATTAGACTGGCGGGCGATCCGGCTAGCCAATCGGCTTTATGCGGTAGACACGTGGCGAATTTTATTTGCCCCCGAAACTGATTATGATGCATACCTAAGGAAGAGTTTTGCGGCCAGTGTTGATTCTGGCGAATTGTCCAAGCCTGTTGACCGGCAGGATGAATGTGCATTGAAGGAACGGGCGCGCGGCCATCGTGCGCGATAACCGGGAAAGGATTCTGCTATGCGAATCGCACATGTAGCCCCGTTATGGGAGCTGGTTCCCCCCAAGGCTTATGGCGGTACGGAACTGGTGGTCCACTTGCTGAGCGAGGAAATGGCCCGGCGCGGACATGAGGTGACGCTGTTCGCCGTGGCGGGTTCCCAAACCATAGCCGAACTGGAGGCTTATGCCCCTGTTGCCCTGCGGGAGCTGGAAAACCAGATTCAGCAGGACAAAACCCACTGCACGGTGATGGCCTATGAATTAAAGATGCTTCAGGATGTTTTCCAACGGGCGGGCGAATTCGATATTATCCATAACCATTTGGGTTTCCAGGCGCTGCCCTTTGCGGATTTCGTGGATACCCCGGTGGTTACCACCCTGCACAACGCCCTGAATCCTGAGCCTGTGCGCAAGCTGTTTTTCAGGAACGCGCACCTGCCGTATATTTCCATTAGCGATTATCAGCAAAAACTATGGCCGGAATTGAACTATGCCGCCACCATTTATCACGGGATCGATCTGGATCGCTTTGAGCCATGTTACGAGCATGGGGGCAAGGACTATTTGGCCTTTCTGGGGCGGCTTTCCCCGGAAAAAGGGCCGCACCACGCCATTCGCATCGCGAAGGAACTTGGCATGAAGCTGGTGCTGGCCGGGAAAATCGACCGGGTGGACCAGCAGTTTTACGATCGCGAACTGGCGCATCTGGTGGACGGGGAGCAGATTGTGTACGTGGGCGAAGTGGGGCATGGACAGAAAGTGGAACTGCTGCGCAACGCTGCGGCGACTTTATGCCCGATTGAATGGCCGGAACCCTTCGGGCTGGTGATGATTGAATCCATGGCCTGCGGGACACCGGTTTTCGCGCTGCGGGACGGTTCCGTGCCGGAGGTGATCGATCAGGACGTTTCCGGGGCTATTGCCGGGTCGGTGGAGGAATTGCGGGAGGCCGTGCGCCGATACCGCGACTTTGATCGCCGCCTGGTGCGCGGGGTGGCCGAAAAGCGCTTTTCCGCCCGACGCATGGTGGATGACCACCTGCGCTTGTATGAAACCCTGGTTGCCCGCAGCGGCGTCCCCAAAACGCGGTGGGGGCTGGGCAGCCGCTCTGCCCGTGTTCGGGAGCTGTCTGGCGAACATGCTCAGCAGCAGTTGACCCCCAGCCAGGTGGCTGAGCGAAAGCAGGCTGCCCTGGGCCGAAAGTCAAATCCCGGTGCTGAGCATCCCATCCAATCCTCCGTGGCTCTGGGACTGGGGGAATTGGGCGAACTGGGCGCGAAGCTCGACCATAGGTTCCCTGCTTCTCAGTTGAGGCCGGATATGTCAGAATATAACCCTGGATATTTTACAGGTTCCTGAAAAACAGGGCTTTGGAAGCCAGATTCCTGGGAAAAGTGCGGCGACCCGGCTGATATGGCAGTGAATCAGGAGAGGAGGAGCCAGACGGGGGGAATATCGCCAGAAGGCACCTGTCCCACAGTTTATTTTGTCTCAAGTTTGTTTCATCGGTTTTGTCGGATGGTTTGGTAATGTCGGAAAGACAGGCCCGTCATGCAGATTAAACAGCCGGAAGATTTCTTGTCCCGCCACCGGACGATTAAGCATAACCACTTGTACCTGGTGGATGACTTTCAGGGCAACATTACCTACCAGAACACGTCCGGCATGGGCCTTTATCACCTGGACACCCGCTTTTTAAGCTGTTTTGAGATTAAACTGCATGGCACCGATCCCATTCCGTTGCTTTCCTCCACCGAAATGGGCTTTATGTCCACCATCGTATTTACCAACGGCCCCATTGAAACCACCACCGAAGCGGGCAAGCCCATCTTGCTCAACCCGGAAAGCATCCAGCTCAAGCGGGAAACCGTGCTGTACGGCTTGCAGTTTGAGCGCTACTGGCTCATCAGCTATAACCCGGAGCCAATTTATATTGAATTGTCCTTTACCTTCGATGCGGACTTCAAGGACATGTTCGACATCCGGGGCATTGTTTCCCAGGAGCGTCCGGCTTACCGCCCGGCCATGCTGGATACCGGCGGCCAGAACCCGGTACTGATTTTCAGTTATAAAGATCGCAGCGAACGCAACCTGCAAACCGGGATTCGCTTTGTGGACCTGCCGCCGGAATTGGTGGACGGTGCGCCGGTGACGACGGTGGTTTACCGCACCCTGCTGCGGCCTCGCGAACCCTTCAATTTTAATTACGAAATCCAGACCGTGATTAACGACCGCCTGATGAACGCGGGGACCATTGAGGCGGATGTCTCCACCATGGACGAGGCGTTGGAGCAGCTCAACTTCCGATCCCGCAAAATGCACATGGATACGGCGGTTTTCATCTCGGACAACGAGGACTTCAACGAGATGATGTCCCGCAACCAGAAAGACATGAGCATGCTGATGACCCATACCGACGAGGGCAGCTACGTGGCCGCCGGAATTCCCTGGTATGTGGCCCTGTTCGGCCGGGACAGCCTGATTACCTCCCGCTTTGCGCTGCCCTTTAACCCGCTCATCGCCAAGGAATCGCTCAAAATCCTGGCCAAATACCAGGGTAAGGAAACAAACCCCATTCGGGATGAAGAACCTGGCAAAATCCTGCACGAATTGCGGGTGGGGGAGCTGGCCCGCCTGGGGGAAATCCCGCATACGCCCTATTACGGCAGCGTGGACGCCACGCCCTTGTTTATTATTACCCTGTACGAATACTTTTTATGGACGGGCGATCGGGATCTGTTGTCCGAGTTGTGGCCTCATGCGCTGAAGGCGATGGAATGGATTGACCATAACCTGAAGCAGCATCCCCTGGGCTTCAGCACCTACCGCACCATGTGCGAGCGCGGGATTTTGCAGCAGGGCTGGAAGGATTCCCACGACAGCGTGATGGACGATTTGGGAGTGATCGGGGTGCCGCCCATAGCGCTTTCCGAGGTGCAGGGGTACGTCTACATGGCCAAGCACCGGCTGGGCCGACTGGCGGACATTATGGACGACCGGGAACTTCGCCAGAAGCTGCGGCACGAGTGCCAGGATTTCCGGCGGCGCTTCAACAGGGATTTCTGGATGGATGAACTGGAATATTGCGCCATTGCGCTGGATGAAGCGGGCAAACCCTTCCGGGTGGTTTCATCCAATCCGGGGCATTGCCTGGAAACCGGCATTTATTACGACGGTCAGGCCGAAAAAGTGATGAACCGCCTGATGTCGGCGGATATGTTCAACGGCTGGGGTATTCGCACCCTCAGTTCTAACACGGTGGCTTATAATCCCATGAGCTATCATAACGGTTCCATCTGGCCGCACGATAACGCCATGATCGCCCGCGGTTTTGCGGCCATGAACCGTTCCGACCTGGTGGAGCGCATTTTTGCGGGCCTCTTTGAATCGGCCCGGCACATGCATTACCGTCGCCTGCCGGAACTGTTTTGCGGTTTCCGGAAAGAGGAAGGCAAGGAAGGCGATCCGCCGGTGCGGTACGCGGTGGCTTGTAGTCCGCAGGCTTGGGCGGCGGCGTCCATGTATTCGCTCATCCAGTCCATGCTCAACCTGAACCCGGACGCCTTGCGCAAAAGCCTTTCTATTCGCTCCCCGCAATTGCCGCCTTTTATCAGTTACCTGCAAATCAACAATCTGCGGGTGGGGCAATCCGTGGTGGATCTCGACTTCCGGCGCAGCAACAATCAGGTGGTGACGGTGGACGTGCGCAACCGCCAGGGAGATCTCGATATTTTAATCGCGCTTTAACCGGGCGCCTGGCGTGAACACGGCAACATTCGCCCCAAATAGCAATCCGGTTGAAGTAAGACCTCAACCGGATTCAGAGAAAAAATTGTTCTGCTGTCGGCTTGGGGCGTTGTCTTTAATTCTGACGCCATCGCCACCGGCAACAAACCACTATACTTCGATCTGCGTTTTACTTTTGACTACAAAATGCTTATCGGCCAAATTTTTGCGAACTGAAGCCGCGCTTTTAAAAATCGGAAGTGATTTCCGGTTTTCCGAAAACCCGGTTCGTCGATGCGGAAATTTGCCTTGCGATATTTCCGATTCGGCCGTCAGCAAGATTGGGCGAGAATCGATCGGCCAGCCTGTTAAAAACCGATGTGAGGGTATTATTCAGGCTTTGTTTCAAGCTTGAATGGCTCAGGTGCAAAACGGCCGGGTTGGGGTGCCTGTAAATAGACAGCCGGGCAATTTAACCGCTTAATGGGCGGGTTATAATAAGCGCACTCTTTTGGAACGGACAAGGCAGGCTTTGGTTAATTGTGGCTGAGACTGAATAACGGCAAGAGAGTGTATGTAACGAACAAGCATGGGAGCTATTTTATGTTGAATAAATCTGAGTTGAAAGTGAATTGGCACCGGATTAAGACCAAGCTGAAAGAAAAATTCCCGGAATTGAACGAAAATGACTTAATGTACGCGGAAGGAAAAGAAGATCAGTTGCTGGAAAAAATCCAGCAGAAAACTGGCAAGCCCCGTCGGGAAATCGAGCAGGTAATCGACACCATCCTGTATTCGGTTCCCCGTTAAAACCTGTCTTGCAGGCAATTCAATAAATTCGCTTTGGAACCGTGGGCTGTAAAAGCCTCACGGTTCCAAAGCCGGTTTATAGGCCAATTCAAACAGAATTAAATAATCTGCGTTTGGAATTATTGAGGCCGTTCCATTGTTTTGACGGAAGAAGGCTGCGACTCGTATTCCTCGATATGCACCAGCACGTCGCTCACCCGATCCTCAAAGGCAGACGCCAGTTTATCTTCCACGGCGTAAGAAATATGGTGGGCTTCTTTAACGGTAAGATGCGGATCCACCTGAATATGCAGATCGATAAACACATGATCCTGCATGCCCCGGCTGCGGATTTTATGGCAATCCAGCACCCCCGGCACGGACAAAACAATTTCCCGCACCAGCGCCGGATCCAGAATGGCCTCATCGGTCAGGGCGCTTAAATGCGACATAATTAGGTCAAAGCCCACTTTCAGGATGATCAGGGCCACCATCAGGGCCAGGACGGTATCCGCCCACAAAAAGCCCATTTGCACGGCCAGCATGGAAATAATCACCGACACCGACACCAGGCAATCAGACATGGTGTGCTTGGCGTCCGCTTTCAGCAGGTCGTTTTTCAGTTCGTTCCCCTTACGGTTTTCGTACCAGCTAACCCATAGGTTCATGCCCAGGGTAATGGCGATGAGGATATAGCTGGCGGGCGTGACCTGCGGGTGGGTGTGCTGTGAGGAAAAGAAACGGGAAAAGCCTTCCCCGGCGATTTCAAAGCAGGTGAGGAAAATAAAGAAGGAAATGATCATGGCCGCGATGGCCTCGAACTTGCGATGCCCGTAAGGATGGTCATGATCGGCGGGCTTCATGGAGAAATTGAGGCCGACAATGCCTACCACGTTGGCCACCGCGTCCAGCAGGGAGTGAAAGCCGTCCGCCGTGATGCTGAGGGTGTGGGTATGGTAGCCCCAAAACAGCTTGCTGACGGAAACTACCAGGTTAAAGCCGAGCGTCAGGATGAACACCTGCTGGGCCGCCCGGATGCTTTGGGTTTTGGGACTGGTCGGGGTGGGCATGGCGATAGGGTCGGTCGAGGGTTTGAGGATGGTTTCATGCATACAGGCATAGCATAGCAGCTTCCGGAAGCCTCCGCCAGTTGGTTGAAATGGTTATGGCAAGCGCCGGGCAAGGGTTTCGGGGAAAGAATCAATAACCTGGCATCAATTTCGGATTTGGGTGAAACTTATTGACCCGTTTCGGAGTAATGGCCATGTAACCCACTGAGACGATGGCTGAAGCTTTGTATGCGCCAAGTATGCGCCAAAATACAGGGCTTTATAAACTGTCGAACCACAAATCATGTCGGATGTTTGAAAAGGAGTATGCTGAAATGAAATCATTGCGAATTGCCGCATTGGGATTGAGCGCGCTGATGATGGTGTCCCTGGCCGGGAGCGCTTTTGCCGGGCCGTTCGGCAAAGTGACCAACCACCGCGAATACCGTCAGGAACACCGGATTCATCAAGGCGTCCGCAGCGGACAGCTCACGCGCCAGGAGGCGTTCAAGCTGGCCAAGGGGCAACGCCAAATCGACCGTTATGAGCATGTCGCGCGCGCCGACGGCAAAATTACCCCCAAGGAATTCCACAGGCTGGACAACATGCAGGATCGCCAGAACCGGGCTATTTTCCGGCAAAAGCATGATGGCCAATCCCGCCGCTACTAAACAGGTTTCCAGTTGACGGGACAGCCCCTCCCCGCCGAAGCCAACCTGATAACAGGCGCTTTCGGCGGGGCCGGTTTCCCTTTTCGGGCGTTTTGCCGGGTGATGGGCATAGGGATGCGTACCGCTTACGGGCAAGGCCTGCTTTGTAAACGCCCGGATTGTAAATGCGCCGGCCGATTGTAAACGAATATTGGGCGGGTTTGGGTCAAAGGGCTTGCAACTGGCTTGGAATTGATACAATAGGATGAGTTCTCCATCCTTACAGCAATTGAAACACGGGTCGTCCCAAACCATGTCCACCGTCGCTGTTTCCAGTCTGGCCGACAAAATCCGCCGGTACCTGAACCAGAAGAACCCGTCCGCGCTCAGACGGCTGTTTTCGCGTCACAACTTCGCGGATATAGCCGATGTGATGGAGAATTCCCTTTCGCGGGAGCAGGCTATGGCCTGTTTTCAGTACCTCAATGTGGGGCAGGCCGCCCAGGTGCTGGCCAGCGTCAACGAAGATCTCCAGCATTCTTGCCTTTCCTCGCTGCCTACGGTGATGGGCAGCCAGATTCTGCGGATGATGCCCACCGATGACGCCGTGGACATTCTGCAGGAGATGGATACCGCCGAAAGCCAGCGGATTTTGGAGGAAATGCCCTTCGATACGGACACCCGCACCCTGCACCACCTGATGATGGAAGAGCCGGACTCGGCGGCGGGAATTATGTCCACCGATTACATTAGCGTGTCGGTGGAGGCCACGGTGGGGGAGGCCATGGGGATGGTGCGCCGGGCCGAGGAGAAGGATTTTATCTACTATTGCTACCTGGTGGATTCCGAAGATCGGCTGGTGGGTGTGGTCAGTCTGAAACAGCTTATTTTGCTGGATGAAACGGTTCCCCTGAGCCGGATTGCCCAGTTTGACGTGAAATCCCTGCTGGTAAATTACGATCAGGAGCTGGTGGCCAATGTATTCAGGAAATATTACAACCTGCTGGCCATGCCAGTGGTCGATCCGGACAATACCATGCGCGGAATCGTCACCCTGGACGATATTATCGATGTCATTGAGGAGGAAACCTCCGAAGATATCTACAAGGCGTCCGGTATTACGCTGGAAGAGATGGACGAGCGCGGTCTGCTCATCGGGCCGGAGTTCCGGGCGTTCAAGGCGCGCTTTCCGTGGCTGTCCATTACCATGGGCGGGCAGTTTCTGGCCTCTACCATTATCGCCCACTTCAGCCATACCGTCGCCACGGCGGTGGTGGCCATTTCGTTTATGCCGCTGTTGACCGGGCTTTCCGGCAACATGGGCACCCAGTCCGAAACCATTACGGTGCGCGGCCTGGCCCTGGAAATCATCACGGACAACAACATCACCTCCATGCTCTTGCGGGAAACCCGCGTGGCGCTGATTACCGGCTCCTTTTTCGCCACCTGCGTGGGGATTCTGTCCTATATCATCTACCACAAGTGGCAGCTCAGCCTGTTATTGGCCGCCTGGATCGTGATTTCCCAATGCACCTTCGCCTTTCTGGGCATGCTGATTCCTTACGGCTTCAAGCGCCTGTTCAAGGTGGATCCCGCCGGGATGGGCGGCCCCTTCATCACCACCCTCAGCGATATCCTGACGTTCCTGGTCTACTTGTCCGTGGTTAGCCTCTTCTTGCGGGAAATGATTTAGCTTTTTTAAGCTTGGCGCAGATCGGCTGGGGTGGCTGCTGCTTTTGTGTTACCTTGATAGCGTGTAAAAATTGGAATGAACGCCCATGGCTGTAGTCAATTTGAACAATGCGGAATTGCAGAAGCTGATGCGGGACGAGCCTGGCCTTTTGTTGCTTGACGTGCGAACCTCGCAGGAGTATTTCGGGCTGGGGCATATCCCCGGTTCCCGTTTGCTGCCCATTCATGAGCTGCCCGGCCAACTGGCCTCCCTCAACCCGGCGCAAAAAATAGTAGTGATTTGCGAGCATGGCGTTCGCAGCCACGATGCCAGCCAATACCTGTTGTACAACGGCTTTCAGCAGGTGTGCCAACTGACGGCGGGAATGGCTGAATGGAACGGCCCACGGGCTTTCTCGTCCGAATAAATGCTGAACGCCCGGCAAGCCCCGGCTTGTTGAAAAAGTTTTTGATTAAAACCAGTCTTGATTAACTTTAAATGAAGGAATTGGAACCAATGGCTGAAATTACCCAGGAAGTCGTAATGCAAGCGCTATCGCAGGTGATGGCCCCTGACCAGGGAAAAAGCCTGATTGAGCTGAACATGGTTGATTTTGCCTCGGTCTGCGATAACAGTGTGAAAGTGGATCTGATTTTTCCTTCCACCGCCTATCCCCACCGGGATGCGGTGTTGAAAGCTACCCGTGAAGCCATTGAAGCCCTGGAAGGCATCAAACAGGCCACCGTGGGCATTTCCCTGAAAACGCCCGCCGCCTCCGCCCCGTTCCAGCGTCCAGCCAACAAGCCGACCGCGCCGGTCGCGCCCAAGCAATTGCTGCCCAATATCAAAAACGTCATCGCCATTTCCAGCGGCAAGGGCGGCGTCGGCAAAACCTCGGTTTCCGTGAACCTGGCCTGCGCCCTGACCCAGTTGGGTTACAAGGTGGGCATTGTGGACGCCGATATTTACGGCCCCAACGTGCCGATCATGATGGGCCTTCGCCACGCCAAAATTACCGGTGAAGCCCCCAACGGCAAGCCCCTGCCGCCTGAAAACCACGATGTGAAGGTGATGAGCGTCGCCTTCCTGATTAAGGAAGATCAGCCCGTGGTGTGGCGCGGCCCACTGTTGGACCGGATTATCCGCCAGTTCCTGAGCGACTTTGAATGGGATGAACTGGATTTCCTGCTGGTGGATCTGCCGCCCGGTACCGGCGACGCCCAGTTGACCATCATGCAGGCGGCCTCTCTGTCTGGCGCCATTATCGTCACCACCCCGCAGGAAGTGGCCCTGCACGACAGCCGCAAAGGGCTGGCCATGTTCGTGGGCCAAAACATCCCGTGCCTGGGCATTGTGGAAAACATGAGCTACTTTGAGTGCGATCATGGCCAGAGGTATGAAATTTTTGGACATGGCGGCGGTAAAGCGGCCGCCGAGCAATTGAACGTGCCTTTCCTGGGCCAGGTGCCGATTGTGATTGAGCAGCGCGCCCAGGCTGATCTTGGCCAACCGATGGTGATTTACGATCCCAACGGCAAACAGGCGGCCATCTTCCGTGATATTGCGGAACAGGTGGTTGCCAACCTGCGCGCCGTCCACGGGCAAGAAAAAGTGTCCGCCCCGGTTTAGTTGAAACAGACCGAAAAACACGCGACATAACCCAGACGGAGGTTCGCCCATGTACGTCAGAATTGTGGAAGGTTGCATAGCCTGCGGCGTGTGCGAATCCATCTGTCCGAACGTGTTTACGGTTTACGATACGGCGCAGGCCGATAACGCCAACGTGCCGGGCTTTGAGTCGGAATGTCGCGAGGCGTCTGCCGCATGCCCGGTTAGCGTCATTAAAATCGAGGAATAATTTGCAGAATTGGATAGGGGACACCTTATGGCGAACAGACTGGCGAACTCCAGCAGCGCGTACCTGAAAAGCGCGGCGCACCAGCCGATTGACTGGCACGAATTCGGAGAGGATGCCTTTCAGTTGGCCAGGGAGCTGGATCGGCCCATTTTGCTGGATATTGGCGCGGTGTGGTGCCACTGGTGCCATGTGATTGACCGGGAATCTTACGAGAACGATGAAATCGCCGCGCTGATCAATCAATATTACGTGCCGGTCAAAGTGGATCGCGATCAACGCCCCGATGTGGACGCCCGGTATCAGCAGGTGGTGCAATCCATGTCCGGGCAAGGCGGCTGGCCGCTAACCGGCTTTTTAACCTATGATGGCCGCTTAATTTACGGGGGAACCTATTTTCCGCCCGCCACCATGAAGAATTTGCTACATAAAATTCAGGAAATCTATCACCAGAAAAAGGCCGAAATCTTTTCCGGTCAGGGTGTTATTAATGAAACCGCCCTGCGGGATAAAGAGGCGGCAGAGCGTGAAGGCCGGGGCCAATCCGGCCCGGTGGAGGAAATTTCCCAGGAAGCCCTGAAAAAATTATGTGGGGACTTTACCGATTTGGTGCTAGCTTCGGCAGAACGAATGTACGATCCGAAACATGGCGGTTTTGGCGCGCAGCCCAAGTTTCCGCATTTCAGCACCCTGGAATTCATGGTTTCAAAAATTCATCAGGATCGCGTCGCTTCCCATAAATATCTGGAAATTCTGGAAAAAACGCTCACCGAAATGGCGCGAGGGGGCATTTACGATCAAATTGCGGGTGGGTTCCATCGCTATTCGGTGGATGACCACTGGCATGTGCCGCATTTTGAGAAAATGGCCTACGACAACGCCGAAGCCCTGACTGTATACGCGCAGGCTTACCGGCTGACGGGAACGCCTTTTTTCCGCGAAATTGCCGAAGGGATTATCGGCTGGGTGAACGCCTTGTTGTCCGATCAGCGGCATGGCGGCTTCTACGCCTCGCAAGATGCGGATATCGACCTGGAGGACGATGGCGATCACTTTACCTGGAGTCCAGCGGAATTGGCGGAAATTTTGACGCCCGCCGAGCAACAGGCGATTGGCCTGTATTACGATGTGACCGAAGCGGGCGACATGCACCACGCCAAGGGACGCAACGTGCTGTATGCCGGGCATACGGTCTCTTCGGCGGCGCGGGAATTATCGTTGCCGGAAGCCCAGGTGACGGGATTGGTTGAGTCCGCCAAGGCCAAAATGCTGGACAAACGCCGGGTTCGCCCATTACCGTTTGTGGACGCCAGTTTGTACTTAAACTGGAACGGCATGATGATCGCCGCTTATTTTGAGGCGGCGGACTTGCTGGACTTGCCGGACGCGCGGGACTTCGCCGACAAATCGTTGTCGCGCATGCTGCGGGAATTTTATATCAAAGGGCAAAAAGTATTGCATGCCGGTGGGATTGACGGTTTTCTGGAGGATTACGCATGGCTGGCACTGGCTGCCCTGAAAGGCTACCAATCCACGGAAAACGCCTATTATCTGGATGTGGTGCGGGATATTGCCGATCTGATCCTGAAACGCTTTGAAGACGCTAAATTGGGCGGCTTCTATGATTTGCCGCATGACGAAAACGCGATGGGCCTGCTGCAATACAAGCGCAAGCCTGTGGAGGACAACCCAAGCTCCAGCGCGAACGCCATTGTGTTGCAGGTGTTGAACGCCTTGTATGCATTGAGTGGCGATGAGACCTATCGGCCCAGCCTGGAGCGCGGTTTGAACACCCTGATTCACCTGAACGGGAACTACGGCCTGTTTGTGAGCGCCCTGGCCATTGCGGCGCACGATTACCTCAATCCGCCCCTCAAGCTGGAAGTGACCGGCAATGCCCACGCGCTGAAGCATGCGGCGCGGCAGGCGTTTTTTCCGGGCAAGGTGCTGGCTTACGCCTCGGATGAGCCGGAGGCGACCATTCGGGTTTGCGTCGGCAATCATTGCCTGGCGCCGGTTACGCAGGCCGAAGCGTTGCCCCAATGCCTGAAATCACTCACTGCACAAAGCGGCGCCCGCTAACCCCTGCCAGTTTTTAACGGATGCAGGCGCTCAGTTTGCCCCCTTGCCTGCAAATTTTGTTGGAGTTTTCGTGGACACCCGCCGGAACCGGGGTGGGCGCGTTGATCATGGCGTCCCAGCTATCGTAGTTGGGGCCGTTTGCGCCGACCAGCAGACCCATATTATCGGAGATGGACTGGGTGGCCTTGTCGATGATGCCTTTCATTTCCGGGGTGAGGGATTGAGGGTGCGTCTGCACGTAGCTGTCCAGCTGGCTTTTCAGGTCGCCGACTGGCATGATGGATCGCCAGAATGAATCGTAGGCGTTATAAAAATCGCTGTAATTATTGATGGTGGCGATGGATTGATCCAGGTCGTCGCCAACGGTGTGGCCCGCATTGGAGAGCCTCGTCACCAAATCGACCAGGGTCTGGTCGGCGTTGGGGTCGTTGGCGAGTTGCCGGGCGATATCATCCAGCAAACCGGCTTGTTGCACGATGCCCATCCGCGCGCCGTTGGCCCCGGTTGATTGTACGTCGTTCTGGGCGTTGATGGCGGCCATGTCCAGGCAAATATTGCCACTGTAGCAAACCTTGGCCCCTGGGATGTATGGCATAGCCTCTGCGCCGGTAGTCCCCTTAATGGTTGCAGCCTTGGCCTGGTTGGCCGCCAGTATGCGCGTGGCCATATCATCCCGCAGGTTTTGCATGTGCTCGTTCAGGTTTCCCCCCAATACCAGGAAGGCGGCGATGGACATGACCATCACCGTGCAGCCGATCACCGCGTATTCGGCCAGCGTGTTGCCGAATAGCGCAGCCCTGTCCTTTTGATGGCGTTTTCTGATAGGGGACCTGATGGGGGGCATCTGGCTGGTTCCCATTTTTCTTTGCTTTGCTGTATTTATCGGTCTGCGCCGGAATAAATGAAGTTTATGTAAACAAATGTATATTTGTCCTGATCGATTACGTTTAATACCTCCCCGCGAAGGGCAAAAGCTTGATGCGAAACCCAAGTCGTTTTATTCCGGTAATGCCGGAAGCGTGACGAAAAATTGGCTGCCCTTGCCTTCTTCGCTTTCCACCCAAATGTGGCCATGGTGGGCTTCCACGATTTGTCGGCTGAGGTAAAGCCCCAACCCGGAGCCGGAAGAACGCTGCTTGCTGGTGCCTTGCGAAAAGCGCTGGAACAACTGGGAAATATCCCGCGCCGGAATGCCCCGGCCGTTGTCGGTAACGCAGACTTCCACCCATGTTTTGCCCGCCTTCGGAATCAGCCGCAAGTCCACCCGGATGTCGCCTCCCTTGGGCGTGAAGTTGATGGCGTTGCCGGTCAAATTCACCAGCACCCGCTTGAGCTCCTGCTTGTCGCCCCGCACCTTGAATCCACCCGGCCCGGCGACAGGATCGAGCGCCAGTTGAAGGGTCTGCTCCCGGTTGTTGGCCAGCGCGGTTAGTTCCTGCACAATGCCAGTGGCCAGATCCGTAAGATCCACGGTGTCCAGAATCAGCTTTTGCCGCCCGGATTCGTACTTGTACACTTCCAGCAGCACGTTCACCAATCCCAGCAATTCGCGGTTGCTTTGCGTCAGCATGGCGATCAGTTCGTGCTGGCGGTTGGAAAGCTCTCCCAGGGAACCGTCCGCGAAAAAGCCGAGGGTCTGGATGGCGGCCAGAAGCGGGGTGCGCAGGTCATGCGTCAGAGTCGAGACAAAATCATCCCGTAACCGTTCAATTTCCTTGCGTTCGGCAATGTTCCGCAAAACCACCACGAAGCCGGTTTCTTCTGTTGCTGGCGTCGTATCGTCGCTGCCAGTAGGCTGTAACAAAGGCGCAATGCTGGCTTCCAGGGGCAAATCCCCAATCAGCACTTCCCCAACCTGATGGGGCTTGTGCTTGTCGAACAGGCTCAGGACGCTTTTGGGCTTGCCATTTCCGGAAGCGGCCGGTTTCAGAAGTTTTTCCAGGGGCAGGGCCAATAAATCGGCCTGTTGTGTGCTTTCTACCGCCCGAAGCCAGGCTTCCGCCGCCGGATTGACGGAGGTGACGGCCAGCGTGTGATCCAGCGTGAGAATGCCGTCGGCGGTGTTGCTCACAATGGATTGCAATTTGCGGTATGTCTCTTGCAGGTCGCGGGTGCGTTCTTCCACCAGGGCTTCCAGGCGCTGGTTAGTTTGCTCCAGTTCGGCGCGGGCCTGGGTCAATTCCTGTACGGAAGCTTGCAGGTCGCTAATCAGGTGGCTGCGCTCCAGGCCGTTGTGGATGCTGATTTTCAAGTCCTCGTTGTCCCAGGGTTTTTCGATGTAGCGGTAAATTCCCACCGCGTTGATGGCCTCAATGGCGCTTTCCTTGTCGGCGTATCCGGTCAGCAAAATCAACGTGGCTTCCGGCAGGAGTTGCTTGACGTTTTTCAGGAATGTGATGCCGTCCATGCCGGGCATGGAAAAATCCGAAATCACCACATCGGGCTTTAGGGCTGTCACCTGCTCCAATGCTTCCAGCGGGCTATTGAAGCAGTGGATGCGATGGCTGGTTTCGATGCCCAGCATGGTTTGCAGGCTGGAGGTCACCATCATTTCATCATCCACGATGAACAGGGTGCCTGTGCGCCGGGCGGTGGCCGGATTGGATTTCTGGAGTGAACTCATGACTTTCCCGCTGACTTCCGTTTACAATATTTATTATAAGCCTCTCCATCCCAAAAAAGGCGGTTCGGTTGGCAAATCGCCGCCGCTTGAATGTCCTCCAGGGGGCATGAGGTCTGGCTTTGCCGGAGGGGGCAGGTATTCCGGGGCACTCAGCCCGGTAAACGCAATGATAGAAATTGGTTAATTTGAACGGTTGAAAAAGGATACCCAGGCGGCATGACATCAGGAGCAAGCGCGGCGGCAGGCAACATCTACATTATTACCGGACCTTCCGGCGTGGGCAAGGGAACGCTGTGCGCCTTGCTGCTTCAGGAGCACCCGGCGTTGTGCCTGTCCATTTCCGCTACCAGCAGGGGCATGCGGCCCGGCGAAAGGGACGGCGTCAATTACCACTTTAAAACCCGCATCGAATTTGAGGCCATGATTGAGCATGATCGCCGGGAGCAAGACCCAAGGCGGCATCATCTGCTGGAATGGGCCGAATACAACGGCAACTTTTACGGGACACCCCGCGCCGCCGTGGAAAGCGCGCTGGCGGGCGGCAAGCATGTGTTGCTGGAAATTGAGACCCAGGGCGCGCTGCTGGTGAAAAGCAAGTTTCCCGCCGCCTGCCTGATTTTTATTGCCCCCCCCAGCATGGAAGAGCTGGAACGCCGGTTGCGCGGGCGCGGCACGGAAGCGGACGCCGAAGTGGAGAACCGCTTGCGGATTGCCCGGCACGAAATGGCACTTCAGCCGGAATTTGACCATGTGCTGGTGAACGCCGATTTACGGCGCTGCGTTGCGGAGGTGCGGGCGCTGATTCCCGTGCCGTAGCGTAAGAACCGGGCCGTGCGTCAGCGTAACATGCTGCCGTACTGCTGGTTGGTGCGTTGAATCACGTCCAGGGCCATGGCTTGCGCCTTTGCCTTTAGTTCGGTTGGGAGTTCGGGGTGCGTGTCCAGCTTGTGAAGGCTTTGCAGGGTTCTATCCCGCCAGATTTTCACGTTTTTTACCGCCGCTTCGGGCGAATCCGGCACAGGGTCGCCGTGGGCGGCGTGAATCAGGTCGCTCAGGGCTTCGTTGCCGTTCAGGTACTCGTACCCGGCCTGAGCGACCGATAATCGGTACAGCCCCACGGAAAGCTCCCGCAATAACGCCTGACTGGTAGGCTCGCCGGAAGAATCAGCCAATTTTTCCAGGCGGCGGGCGCTGTTGAATGCCTGGTTCAACGCGGGGGAGCCGATGGACATAGGAGTTGCCGGATCCTGGGAATTGCCGTCCGGGCTGTAAGCCGCCGTCATGGCGCTAAGCTGGAGCAGGGCGCTGGGCCTGGCTGGCTGTATCGCCCCTTGCTGGGGCGCGGTAAGAAAAGGATATAGCCCGCAGAGGGCAAAGCCGCACAACAGCAATAAACGCCAATTGGGATGGTTGTGGGCAGGGGGGGACGGCTGGGCTTGGGGCATAAAACGATCTGGCTCCAGATTGGGTTGTCTCTATTGAAGGCGATGCCGGGTAAAAGATCTATCGGATGAAGGCGCTAAAATCTGAAGGGTGGGAGTGACCCGCAGGCTAGTTTGGATATACCCGGCTGGAGACGGAAGGGGAATTTAAGGACGGCAGTTGACCGCCGGGGACGTTTTGCCGGAAAACAGCAGAATGGGCGACTGAAGCCGAGTGCCTTTGTCCTCAATGGGAATCCAGTAGTCCTTTACCAGCACTTCCGCGATGGAATTACGGTAAAAGCCCAGCTTTTCCAGCACTTCGATCCCTTGCTTGTTGAATTCGTAGCAATCGATGTGGATTTTACCGTTGCCGGTAATCAGCAGCACCTGTTGGATAGCATAGGTCAGAATATCCTGATAGGCGTTTTCCCAGCCTGAATTGCTCATGAGGGTCAGGTAAAAGTCCTGGTAGTCGGCGGTGCTTACGTCAATTGCGGCGATCAGGCAGTCGCGGGCCATGTCCTGTACCACCCAACGCTTGAAAAACAGCCCCTTCAACTTTTCCCCGGAGCGCTGCGTCACCGGGCGATGGAAGTCCTTCCAGCTTTTTTCCAGGCAAACCCGCGCTTCCGGCGGTAGGGCGTCGTTATACAGGGCCGCCAGTCGGTTGCAATCCGCGTTGCTACCTTCCCGAAGCCCTTCCAACGCAATCGGCTCCAGCTTGAGCTGGCCGGGATTTGGGTGGGAAAAGGAATGCAGCCGTCCGCAACGACGAAACCCACAGGATTTGAGCAGGCCCAGGCCGGTATTGTAGTACTGGTCTACATAAGCCAGGAAGGTTTGCGCCCCTTCCCCGCCATAGCGGTTGATCACGTAATTCACCAACTGGGTACCCACATCGTAGGAGAAGGATTCCGGGTCCAGAATCAGGTGATCGATCTTCCACCGGCGGGAATGGCGACCGTCCCGGCTGAGCCAGATCAGCCCCAGCACCTTGTTATGGGCCGCCGCCACGAAAATGGCGGGCATAAACTGCAGATTCAGCGGCAATAACTGGCTGAGCCGGTGCATGGGAATATAGAGCTGCTGCATTTTCTGCAGCACAGAATATTCCGATTCCCGTTCCGTGTAGCGACTCAGCAAGGTCAGCACCTGTTTTAGCTCGCTGGGTCGCAAGGCCCTGATTTTAATCATTGTGCTATGATTCTCGGTGTATCATATCTATCCCCCCATTATAAACCAGCATTCGGGACCGGGCGGAAGCATCCGGCGGCAATTCCCGAAAAAAGCTGAACAGAGGCCAGCCGGGGATGGACAGGCCAGGTTTCGGCCTGTAGCCTCGCACTTGAACGAGCCATTGACCATAGCCCAAAGACCATGACCACCAAAGAAAAATCAGCCCGAAAAAGCAGCGTGATAGTCAACAACAAGAAGGCTTACCACGAGTATCATGTGCTGGAGAACCTGAAAGCAGGCATTGTGCTGACCGGCACGGAAATCAAGTCCCTGCGGGCGGGCAAGGCGTCCATGGCTGATAGTCACGCCCGCATCCACAACGGGGAAGTTTTCCTGTACGGCCTGCAAATCAGCCCGTACGACAAGGGCACCCACTACAACCACCAGCCCGATCGGGTTCGCAAACTGTTATTAACCAAGCAGGAAATCAAAAAGCTGATTGGTAAGCTGAAGGAATCCGGCCTGACGCTGGTTCCGTTGAAGCTGTATTTCGAGCGCTGCTGGGTCAAGGTGGATTTGGGGCTTTGCAAGGGCAAAAAGATTCATGACAAGCGGGAAGCCATTACCCAGCGCGACGCCAAGCGGGAAATTGACCGGGCCATGAAAAGCCGGAACCGATAATAGGGGCCGGTAGTGGTTGTTCGGTTTTGGGCCGGGCTGCGTTCCAACAGTCTCCCGGCGTAAAATCATCCGGATAGAGGAGTCTCCGGGTGAGGCGCTCAGCCGTTTCCGGTAGTAGAATGGAAGGTGTGAGGACAGCCGGATGATGGTCGCGAGGCGTTTCCGATTGGGATTCCGGTGAAAGCGCCCAAGCTTTTTAAATAACGTGTAAGGAGTCATGTTTCCTATGCCTCCCCGATCAAAACCCGGCGAACTGCCGAAACCTGTGATTCAGCGGGGCCAGTTTGGTTGCCTGCCCCTGAATCCGCTGACCGTGTCTTATTTGGCCAATGGCCATGCCAGCCTGATTGTGGGCTTTCGGGATACCGGGGAAACCGAGTCCTTTCGGCGCAACCCCAGCCTCCAGTTGCAGGAAGGCAAAAAGCGCAGAACCCTGTCGCTGGAATCCCGTTTCTTCAATGGCTTTAGCGATGCGCTGTACCGGGGCTGCCTGCCGGAAGTGATTCTGGCCGCCCCTTCCGCTGAAAAACTGATGGATTTCCTGAAAGATTTTGTGGAATACCTTGGCAAAGTGCTGGTGATGGGCTTTTTTATTACTAAAAAACATGTGGTTCAGCGCGATCCGGTGGAGGAATTGATTCCCTGCACCATTTTGAGCGGGAACGGGCTGCTGTTCAGCCGGTTTATCACAGGTCTGGTGCAGGAACTGAATGTCTTGGGACGGGAGCATGCCGCGCTGGACGAGGCCACTCGGTTGAAAATACTGGGCCGGTTTGTGCGAGGGCTTCCCAGTGCCGATGATGCGGCGGTTTCCCTGGAATCCGGCACGGAAGCGCTGGCCGGGCGGGTGGTTTCTCCGCTGCCGGTGGCGACCCGGATTCGGCTGGCGGGCGGCAACCGGCAGACCCAGTTGGCGATTCAATCCGTTTTGAGCGCCCATGGGCTGATTACGGTGATTGAGAACCAGGTGCGCAACCCGGTGGAGCGTTTGGAGTTTGAGAACGCGTTGTGGCGGCTTTCCACCGTTATTTTTCCGGCGCTATTGGGCCATAAATTGCTTAGCGCGGCGCAAGCCAGAACGCTGGCGCCCAAGGCGGAGCAGGGTATTCTGGCGATTGGCCGAAAACGCCATGCTTTTGATGACGCCGAGCCTTTGCGCGCGCTGGGTGGCGGTAAACCTGCCAAACAGCCTAAAAAAGAGGCTGGACAAGTGGAAAGCGCCGAAAATAAGGCCGTAAACAAGGATCTGAAAGCTCGCTTGACCCGTGAGGACGTCGTTCTGTTGGCCGGTCTGGGCCATTACGCGGAAACTCTGGGTTTGGCCGATGAAAAACGCCTGTTTCAGGATTTGGCAATCCAAGTGGAAGGCTGCTTCGCGGATTGAAAACCCGTTAGCGTCAAGGATGGAATCTGGATGCGGAATCAACCGGCTAGCGTATTTGCCCGGCGAGTTGCTTGGCCTTGAGCAGGGTTTTAAACGACAGCAGGATGCTGGGGTAGTTGCGCTGGCTTTCCAGGGTGCAGCCTTGACATTCCCTGGCTTTGCCTGCCTGTAGCCTGTATTGTTGGGCCTTGGGGCCGCGCCAGATCGCTTGAAAATCATAACCGGACGCTCGCAGGTTGCCGAAGGACTTGTTTTCGGCGGGGCTATGGGCGAATTCCTCGCAGCCGCTCACATCGCCTTCGCTGCCGATATAGGCGCCCAGGTTGCCTGCCTTGCAGCAGAATTGTAGAGGCTCTTCCAGCACGGTTCGGCGGTTTTCCTCCTGGCTAATCAAGTCCACCGCCGACTTGAGCGCCCCGTCCTCCGGGGTGCGGGTGTGGTACAGGAATTTCAGCTTGCCGGATAGCACATCCTCACGCACCTGTTGGGTAATTTGCAGGTACTTGGCCTCAAATGGCTCCAGTTGGCGGCTGGCCCGCCGAGCGTCGAAAGAGGCGAGCTGATGGGAACTCATCTGTACGCTTTTGCGCATCAGGTTCAGGTTCCATTTGTCGGGTTGCAATTCGTCGCGCACCGTGGCATACCAGCCGTCCAGCACATCTACGTTGCCGGGAGAGCATACCGTGCAAAGCTGTACGTCCAACTGGTCGTAACCAAAGCGTTCCCGAATGGACTTCAGCCCTTCCATGGCGTCCACGGTATTCTGCCAGGCGTCCCAAGTGTTTGCCTTGGTGTAGCGGGTGGCGTTATTCACGGGTTTTGGGCCTTCAATGCTCAGGCTCCAGGTCAGGTGCAAATCCGGGCAGCGTTGCAGTACCCGGTGCGTAATCTGCAACAGCAAATCCGGCTTCCAGGCGTTGGAGATAATGTACACCGACTTCACTGGCGTGAGCCGGTAGGCGGCCTCGATGATGTCGGCCAGGTTGCGGTTCAGCGTGGTTTCCCCGCCGGAATACACAATCACGTTCAGGTTATTGCCAATGGTGGCATAGGTTTTTTCAATCTCTTCCAGGGAAAGCTCGTTGGTTTTGGCGTTCAGGGTGTCCGCGAACGAGCAAAAACCGCAACTGTAGTTGCACCGGGTGGTCACAATATGGGTCAGCATCACCGGGTTGGAGACTTTCCCCAGTAACTGATCGCCGAAGCCGCGCAGGATTGGACCATGGATTTCCCGGTTTGCGCGGGAAGGGATCGGCTCATAGGTTTCCCGTTGCCATACGGACGGGTATTTGCTTAAATCCACGCCCAGCCGGGCCAGGCGATCGTCCGCGCCGGTGGGGGAGCAGGTTGTCGAGGGCAGGGTTTCCGGCGATAAAATGGCCATAAGCTTTGGGTTCCGATGGTTTGAAGGCTCCGGACGGGCTGAAAACCTGGGTCAGGGTCAGGCGCTTAGTAAGGGATTTTGACGGGTAAACGGGTGTCAGCCAATAGCCAGTCTACTCCAACCGGGGCGGTTCAATAAAGCTTTTGTTACGTTCATATCCTATATATGCGGAAAACTTGACGCGGCCTTTGGAACGAAAGACAATGCTCTTTGATCTCAGACTATGTTTCGCGCTCCTTTTCACCAAAAAGCACATTACGCCAAGAGATTTAAACCAAGAAATTTAAAAGGGTAAAAACGGTTCTGGTACGGCATGGCTTCGCAAAACGTCCTTATACTAACGTCAAATACCGGGGGAGGGCATCGCAGCGCTGCAAACGCGCTGGAAAACAGCCTGAACAGTATTTCTCCCGGTAATATTCTGGTTAAAATCACGCAGGTGTTGGAAGAAGCGCATTATTTCAGCCGAAAGGCAGCCGATTTCTATAATTTCCTGCTGCGGGACCATCAGGATCTGGTCAAGTATTACTTCTGGGCCGTTAATAAGCTGCGGCCCAACGAATCCAGGCTGATTTTCAAGAGCGCTATGGGCTACGGCCAGCGCATTTTTGAGCGGGTGATGCCGAACGTGATTGTCTCTGTGCATCCCATGACCCAGCATTTTTTCGCCTACATTTTGCGGCGTTTGCACTTGCAGGACAAAATTCCCCTGCTCACCGTGGTGACGGATCCCTATCACGGCTTCTGGAAGGGTTGGGCCTGCGACGATGTGAGTCAGTATTACGTGGCCAGCGACAACGCCAAGCAGCAGCTTATCGACTTTGGGGTGGGTTCCCACAAGATTCAGGTGATGGGCATGCCGGTGCATTCCAAGTTCCAGCCGGTCAGCGCGGATGAAAAGCGCTATTTCAAGCGTGAGCTGGGGCTGGATCCGGAGAAATTCACCGTGTTTGTGAACGCCGGGTGGATTGGGGGCGGCAACATTCCCCAAATCTATGAAGCCCTGATTCGGGAAGGTTCCCTGGCCGGTCTGGATATTCAAACCGTGTTTCTGGCCGGGCGCAACGACGCGCTGCGCCAAAAGGCTCATGATTTGGCACAGTCGGCCCGGTTTCCCGTCAAGATTGTTGGGTACACCAGTGAGATTGACAGTCTGATGAAAGCTTCGGACGTGATGATTTCCAAGCTGGGTGGTTTAACTACCTTTGAGGCGCTGAGCTGCCACTTGCCGATTATCGCCGACACGGTGACGCCGCCCATGCCGCAAGAGATGCAGACGGCGGCGTTCCTGGAAAGCACTGGGGCCGGGCTGATGCTGAAACAGTCCGAGCAGATTGTGACCGTGGTAAAATCCTTGATCGATTCGCCATCCAGTTACCAGGCGCTCATACAGGCCGCAGGCCAGCACGGTAGGCCTGGCGCGTCCGACCTGATTGCCCGCGACGTGCTGCGTTATCTGGAAAGAACCGTGCCCGCCTAATCGGGCTGAAAGATTTATCGATGAATCAAAGAGAAAGGCTTGTAATTCAAAAATGAGTTTATTGTTGGAAGGCAAAAAAGCCTTTATCACCGGTGGTTCTCGTGGTTTGGGACGGGCGTTGTGCGAGGTTTTCGCACGGGAAGGCGCGGATGTGGCTTTCAACTACCATTCTAATGAGGAAGCTGCGCGGGAAACCGTCGCCCTCATTGAGAAGTATGGTCGTAAGGCGCTGGCCTTCAAGGTTTCCGTGACCGATAAACCCGCTATCAAGGATATGGTGGCTGAAATTATCGGTACTTTCGGTAAAATCGACATTCTGGTGAATAATGCGGCCATTAACAAGGCGGACAGCTTTGTGACCACTACCGAAAAAGCCTGGCTGAACGTGGTGGACACCAATGTGAACGGGTTGTATTACATTACCAAGCCTTTTTTCAAGCATATGTTGCGCCAGCGTTCCGGCAACATTCTCAATATCACTTCCATCGGGGCCATTCGGGCCTTGCCGACCTCCGTGCATTACGCCACCGCCAAGGCGGCCACGCTGGGCTTTACCAAGTGCCTTTCCAGGGAGGCCGGGTTGTTTGGCGTGACCGTAAACGGCATTGCGGCGGGCATTTTCGATACCGATCTGGGCCATTCCCTGCCGGACAAGTTCAAGGAAATGTACGAGAAATGGTGTACCAAGGGCCGCCTGGGCAAGCCGGAAGAGTTGGCCGAGTTTGCTGCCTTTATGGTGTCCGATCGCAACACCTACATGACCGGCGAAATTATTACCCTGGATGGCGGGACGGTCGTATAAACCCGTTTGCCCGGCGCAGTCAGCGCCATGAAGCTTGAGTCATACCGTGTAATAGCCCCGAAAACGCCCTTAACTTAGCGGCCTGCCTGCTGGATGGCGGCGGTGGCCAGTTGATCGCAGCGTTCGTTGTATTGGACGCCCGCATGGCCCTTCACTTTAATCCATTCAATCCGGTGTCGTTGGCTCAGTTCTATTAGGCGCTTCCAGAGATCCGGGTTCTTGACCGGCTCGTTGCCCGCTTTCATCCAGTTTTTGCGTTGCCAACCGGCCACCCAGTTCTGGGTAAAGGCGTTAATCAGCAGCGCGCTGTCGGAATGGAGTTTTACCCGGCAAGGGGACTTCAGCGCCTCCATGGCCTTGATGGCGGCCATCAGCTCCATGCGGTTGTTGGTGGTGTCTGGCTCATAGCCGGACATTTCCTTTTTCTTGCCGTTGTAAAGCAGCACCGCTCCCCAGCCGCCCGGCCCGGGATTGGGTACGCAGCCCCCGTCGGTGTAGATTTCCACGGTCTTCAAATGGGCATGGGCGGTTGGTTCTTGCAAGGGTGGCTACTTTCCAAGGCATAGTTAAACTCGACATTCAATACTATAAATGAAAGCCCCGCAAAAAATAAAAGCCGTATCCTGTAAAACGCGCCAGAAATATTCAAAAGGCTGGGTAGACCGTCATGGGAATTAGGCGGGCTAGCAATTGCAGGCTGCCTTTTGACTTAAACAGGGTATCGTTTGCACTTTAAAAATAGGCTGACAATTTAAGCATATGCGCGTTCAAACTCCCGGTACGATTCGTTTTGCGTCTTGCGCACCTTATGCGCCCGCCAGTTATCCGGCGGCGCCCGATGCGGCATATGGCGCGGCTTATAACGGCCTGGCCAATCAATTCGCCAGCGCTTGGAATGCGCCGGGATGGAATTCGTCGGGAATGAACGAACCTTTGGCCGAGGCGGCCTTTAGCCCCACCGGGACGCCCGATAGCGCCTTTGCCGTGGATGTTGACAGCCAGGGGAACATGCTGCGCCGTGGTCTGGGCGGGAATGAAATCATCGGCAAGCTGGACGCCAAGGGGCGCTATTGGTTTAAAAACGGGCAGCAGGGCGATTATTTCGAGGCCCGTAATCCCCAACGGGACGGCCTGTTGGATATGGAGCTGACCAACCAGGAGCATCCGCTGGTGCAAGCCTTGCGGGCCGAGGAACGACGCCGGGCCATGGTGGGTTCCGAGAGCCTGAGGCTGAGGGCGCTGTTCAATCGGTATGGCATCACCGGACAGGGCGTTAAGATCGGGGTGCTGGACCCTTATGAGCCTTTGTACATTGAGGACTTACGGGCGACTGGCCAGAACACCGCGCCACTCAGCCAAACCTGGAGCATGAGCGATCATTCCCGCGCTGCGGCGTCCACGATTAAAGATCCGGTGTGGGGCTTGGCCCCGCTGGCCAATGTGGTGGATGCCGGTTTTAAGCCCAACGATGACGATGTGACGCTGGATCGGGACGATATCAGCAGTGTGCAGTCCAACATGGTGAATACGGCGGTCAGCTTGTTTGACGATACTACCAAACAGCTCAACCAATTGACCCGCAACCGTCCGCCCGATCTCAAGGTGCTGAGCCTCACCTGGGGGGCGTCTTTCCTCAGCGCGCTGGATCGTTTAAAAGAAGACATCGAGTTGCAAAAATTGAACGGCGATTACCTGTTTCCCAATGTGCGCCGTCAACTTTTCGGCCCGGCGCTATACCAGGGGCCGGATGCCCAGGAGCAGGCTTTGCTGAACTTTATAGCGACCACGTACCAACACCCGGCCATTCAACAGGCCCGCCAGCGGTATGTGGAAGCGACCCGTCAGGCGGCGCTGAGCGGCTTGACCGTTGTGACCGCCGTGGGCAACGAGCATGGTCTGGCTTCCGGCAAAGTGAAGTTGCCTCCCGGCGCGGAATTCGATGAATTGTCCAAAAGCCCCTATGTCATTTCGGTGGCCGCCTCCAATACGCACCAGACCCCGGGCAAGCTGGACGACGATTCCATCGCCTGTTTCTCCTCCTGGGGGGATGGGCAGCAATACAATCCCACGGTGGCCGCGCCCGGCCAGGAAGTATTCATCAACCAGCGTTACGATACTTTCAGCAGTAACCAGGTGGAATCGGGAACCTCGTTTGCCGTGCCGTTCGTGTGCGCCACCATTGCCCTCATGCGCCAGGTGAATCCCAATCTGACCTTCGCTCAAACCAAGGCCATCCTTCAGCGCACGGCCGCGCCTTTGCCTGGCTATCCAGCCGCCGCGCAAGGGGCTGGCGTGGTGAACCCGGAAGCCGCCGTGCAAATGGCCAGCCAGCTTCGGTACATGTATGCCTGAGGTAGGATATCCCCGCAGGGGATAATGCTGCTCCTTTAAAAAGACGAATTGAAAAAGCCTGACGTGTACGTTATGCTTGAGGAGAACCCTGGACTCGATGAACCGTCTCAGGGAATAGCCGGACTTAGAAACCGGAGCGAAAGAATCCCCTCAAACCCAAAGGACGCATTGTCATGGTAGAAACCGTATCCCAAAACCAAAGCCCGGTCGGGGCCATCGTGGATATTACCGAGGCCGCCGCCAACAAGGCCAAAGACGTATTGAAAGATTCCGCCAACCAGGGCATTCGCATTGCCGTGGTGGGTGGCGGTTGCGCCGGTTTGCAGTACGATCTCCAGCCTGCCGAGGCTGCCGCCGACGGTGATCTGGTGCTGGAATTCTTCGGGGTGTCCTTTTTCATCAACCCCATGGTGGTGCCGTACATCAAGGGAACCGTGATCGATTACTCCAACTCGCTGATGGACGGCGGCTTCAAGTTTATCAACCCCAACGCCACCAGTTCCTGCGGTTGCGGGACATCTTTCGGTATTTAAATTTTAGGATTCGGCAGTTAGACTTTTGGCGGATGCTAAAGCCTATGGCCCCACTAAGACGTTAAAACCCTCATTCATTAAGGAGAATCTTCATGGAATCAGAAACCCTTCAGGAAACCATCGCTGTTGAAACCGGCGCGGAAACCGTGTCCATCGACAAGGACAAGGTGCAGGAAGTGCTGAACATGCTGCGCCCCTATCTGCAAGCCGACGGCGGCGATGTGGAACTGGTCAACATTACCCCGGACGGCGTGGTGCAACTGCGGTTGCAAGGCGCTTGCGGCACCTGCCCCAGCTCCACCTACACCCTGAAAATGGGTATTGAGGAGCAACTGAAGCAGTACATTCCCGGCGTAAAGGAAGTCGTTTCCGTTTAGGCCATAAACATTTACACACTGAACACGCCTGTGGTTCCGGTGCTTAAAGCCCGATTCCGCAGGCTTGTTTTTTGCGTGGGGAAAGGACGGGAAACCTGTTTTTCGAGAGCCTGAGCGCCTTGCGGGACAGCGAAAATCTTGTTCTTTGATCTACGGGCGGACGATGTAAAATAGGCTCAAAATAAGTTCGTGTTTAACTCGATATTCGGAATTTTAAGAAATACCTGAAAAAATATTTATAAAAAAGGATGAGAGAGGATGCCAAATCTGATGCCGCCCGTACCGGGCATGGCGAACCAAACGGAACTGGAACTGGCCGTTCTGCGTCCCGGCGATTCCGGGCAGGCCGTTCGTATTATTCAGAACCGGCTGGCCGACCTGGGATTTCACCAGGGATTGGTAGATGGTTCGTACGGCAGCGTCACCCAAAAGGCGGTGGCCGCGTTTCAACGGGTTAACGGGCTGAACCCCACCGGGCTGATTGATAACATGACCCTGCGCGCCCTGGGTTACGAGGTGGATAACGCTACGCCCGCCCCTTCGTCTGGGGGCGGCATTTCGGTGGATGCCGCAGTGAAAATCTTCCCCGATGCGCCGGTGAATAATATTCGTTCCTATTTGCCCATCGTGGTGCGCTCGCTGGCCGAACTGAGGCTGGACGATCCGCAGATGCTCCTGATGGCGCTGGCCACCATCAAGGCGGAATCCGCCGCGTTCGCGCCCATTAGCGAATACCAGTCCGCTTACAACACCGCGCCCGGCGGCCGCCCTTACGCGTTGTACGATTTCCGCAAGGATCTCGGCAACAACGCGACCGGCGACGGCGATCGCTACAAGGGGCGCGGCTTTATCCAGCTAACCGGCAAGAACAATTACCAGACCTACTCCCAGCGGCTGGGCCTGGGCAACCTGCTGGTGGACAGGCCGGACACCGCCAACGACCCGGTGATTGCCTCCCGTATTCTGGCCGCGTTTTTAAAGGATAAAGAAGGCCCGATTCGCAGCGCCCTGGCGGCAGGCGATTGGGCGACGGCCCGCAAGTCAGTCAATGGCGGTTCTCACGGGCTGGATCAATTCAAGCTGGCTTTCCAGAAAGGCGCCAGCCTGATGGGGTACACCTAAGGGCTTTCTTTCGGCAAGATTTCAGCGGGGCCGTATTACGCACAGAATACGGCCCCGCTGCGTTATTTCCTTTAAGGTAGAATCACCAGCACCATGTAGGGATCGGACAGCACAATGGTGCCTTCGGCCAGCGCCAGCTTAATATCATCATCGCTCAGCGAATCGGGATCGTGATCCAGACCGGCCAGCGCCTGGAAGATTTTGGTTTGCCGCAGCAGGTTCAGCGCTTTTTCCTCGTCCTTGTTTTCCGGCTGGTACTGCTGAATTTGCTTGAGCGACACATGCCCGTCATCACTCAGCTTGTGGCAGATGTTAAGGATATGGTGCGCTTCCAGCCTGAGCGAAGGCCGGAACTGATCGTTATGGATGTTGTGGTGCTTGAAGCCATCGATCGGGTCCACGGTACCCATGGGCAGGATTGGCTCCTCATGAATGGATTCCAGCGGCGCGGTGCGATAGAACACAATGGGCGACGCACCGTAAATGGCCGGGTTCCACAGCAGGCTGGTCAGTACCCGCAGGGCTTCCGGGGTCAGCATGCCGTCGTAAGGTTGCACCACTTTTTCTAGCACCTTGGACACGGCGGGCGATTGCAGGAATTCCAGGCTTTTCAGGGCTTTGCCCCGCAGGCTCATTTCCGCCGCGTTCAGGGCCAACAGTTCCTCGTAGCTTAATCCTTGCGGGTTCAGCTTTTGCACCGTGTTAATCAAATCCTGGGTCTGTAATTTCTGGGAGGTGCGCCGGGACTCCAACTGCGACTCTTCCTGCTGCGGCTGAAGTCGGGTATTTTTGATTGGGGTTTCTTTCAGGTACTTGACGTCCTCATCCGACAGCACCAGGGCGTCCCCGGCCAGGCGGGCGGCGATTTTCACGTCATCCACGCTGATGCCGTCCGGGTCGTTGTCCAGGCTGGCGATGCGGTGAAACACCTGGGGGTTGCGGCGCAGGTAGTTCACAAATTCTTTCTCCTGCTGGTTTAATTGGGAGAAGGGTAGGCTTTGGAGCTGTTCGTAAGTCAGGGAGCGCAACCGGAAGCGCACGATCAGCGAGATGATCTGCTGGGTGCTGATTTCAAAATGCTGAGCGCTTTTGGTTTGGGGCACTGTTGGTG
>CABHPA010000041.1 GCA_902168245.1 Candidatus Melainabacteria bacterium | reverse complement strand
TTTTTTTTTTCAAGCAGAAGACGGCATACGAGATGCTCAGGAGTCTCGTGGGCTCGGAGATGTGTATAAGAGACAGACTTTATACCATTAAGATCCTAAGACTATAATACCAATTCCATTAAATAAAGGCATTTGGTAAGCTTGTCTAATCAAAGTTGGTTGGAGAGCATCAGATGGCTACTGAGCAGGCCCAAGAGATTGAGCAGTTAGAATTATTGGGAAAGCAGTTGAAGGGGAAGCGAGAGTATAAGCGGTTGCAAAGCGTTGTTCTAAAAGCAAAACAGGGTAAAGGCGCGGAAGAAATTGCAGATTTGCTACAATTAAATGTGAGAACGGTTTATAAACACCAGGAGCGCTACCGCAAAGAATGCCTGTCCGCTTTTGATTCCAGGAAACCGGGTCCACCGTCAGGACCTCGCCTCATGAGCAGAGAGGAAGAGGAAGCATTGCTCAAAGCTTTGGAAGATCGTGCCGGTGAAGGTCAATTATTGACAGGATCACAAGTCAAACAGGCGTGTGAAGAGAAGCTGGAAAAGCCTGTTGCCTTGAGTACGGTTTATCTGATTTTGCACCGCAATGCCTGGAGTAAGCAGAGGCCACGTCCGAGACATCCACAAGGGGACGAAGAGGCAAAGACCACCTTTAAAAAAATTCGCTGAAACCGTTCGCAAAATTGTTAATTCAGTCAAGAAGCCATTTAAGCTGTTCTTTCAGGATGAATCCCGCTTTGGACCAATCAGTCAGACAATGACGTGTTGGGCTCCAATGGGGCAAAGGCCGGTTGTACCCAGCCAGATGATTCGAGAATACACCTACGCCTATACGGCAGCCAGTCCGCAAGATGGAACCACGGTGTCATTGATTCTGCCGGATATGCGCACAGAATGCCTCAATCTTTTCCTATCCGAACTGAGTAAGCTATACGCCGAAGAGCATATTATCCTGGTGCTTGACGGGGCAGGTTCCCACCGTTCGAAAGATTTGCAGATTCCCAATAATATTTCATTGATTCCGCTTCCAGCTTACTCCCCAGAATTAAACCCGGTAGAAAATTTCTGGAAAATGCTCAAAAAACAGGGATTCTATAACCGAAGCTTTGCCAGTTTAGATGAAGTGGAAAACCAGTTAGAAGTTCAATTGAAGCACTTCTACGATAACCCAAACCTAGTGCAAACTATTGTTGGCTATCAATGGATTCTTAATGCCCTTAATTGATGGAATTGGTATTAGTACCGTTCTTTGGCCATTTGTCTCTGGATATGCTCAAACGCCCCGAAATAGAGCAATTCAAGCGACAGATGATCGAAAAGGGCTTTCAGCCAGCAACGGTAAATCGTTATTTGGCGATTCTGTCTCATTTATTTAACAAGGCCGTGGAATGGGAATGGCTGGATAAAAAGCCCGCCAAAGTGGTGAAATACCGGGCTGAAAATATTCGCACGATTTACTTATCCCGAACTGAAATAACCGCCCTGATTCAGGCCGCCAGTCAGGATACTTGTCCGGTATTGGAACCTTTTGTGCGGATTGCTTTAGGAACCGCTATGCGTCGCTATGAAATATTATCGATTCGCTTAGAACATATCGATTTAGTCGATCAGCAAATCTTCATCCCTAAAGCCAAGTGTGGTGCCAGAATGCAACCCATGACCCCCAGCCTCGCCCAATACCTGAAAACGTATCTCAAAGAAAAAACCGAACCTGGGCAAGTATATTTATTCCCTTCTGAAACCGCAGCCAGTGGCCACCGGGAAGAAATTGAAAAGCCCTTTCGCCGGGCTGTAGTTGCCGCCGGGCTGGATGTGAAAAAAGTCTGTCGCCATACCTTACGCCATACGGCTATTACTCACCTGGTTCAGGCCGGAGTGGATTTGCCGACGGTGCAGCGGTTTTCTGGCCACCGGAGCATCCAGATGGTTTTTCGTTACAGTCACCAGTCCAAAGACCATATCAACGGGGCTTTATCCCAACTGGAATCCCGCTTGGAAGGCTAAAGTCCAGATGACATTTGCACAAGGAAACGACTAAACATGACTATTCCAATAATTACCGCACTCAATGACAGATTTCGCAAGACTTTGTTCGGAGGGAAAGTTCTGTTGACAGCTGGTATTACAGCCTTCTCTCAGGAACAACAACAAGCCATCCTGGCTCAAATACAATCCTTCACTGACTTCACGTCCGAGAATGACCCTTACGGAGAACATGATTTTGGTACCTTTGAATATCACGGAGTCCGCATCTTTTGGAAAATTGATTACTATGATCTGAGTCTTACCTATGGGAGCGAGCATCCAGAGGATCCCACCCAAACGGTTCGGGTCTTAACTGTCATGCTGGCTGAAGAGTACTAACACCCATCCGGTTTCTGGAGAGTACCCACTCGCGCTTCCACTTGCTCCAGAATGGCCTGGGTGGGAACTCCGTATTGATCCAGCAAGCGCTGAAAATCCGCCTTTTTGTAATAAATGGTTTTTAAGCCCTGCTTGAAAGCCTTGTTGGCTTTGACTTTCTGCTGATCCAATGCCGACCACTGCAAGCCATCCTTTCGAAACCCGCTCCAGTCTTCTTTAATGAGATCAAGAGCCCAGGCTAAACTGTTTTTAAAACTTCGTTCCAATTGCTGGATGGAATCATTCTGCTCCGTGACCTTACCCATTGCCGTGTGCACTTTTTCCCAGGCTTTTTGCTGGTATCGGTAAATCACCTCCTGCTCTTCCCAGTCAAACGCTTCTTCCAGTTCTTTTTCCGTCAGGTTCAAATTGTGCAGCAAGGTGGCCAGAAGCAGGGTTTCATTGGCATTCAAACGAATCGAATAAGGCTCCTGCCATTCCAGGGCATAACCGTTGCGGCTAGTGTACTTCACTTTTTTCAATTCCAGTCCCATGGCTTATTCCTCCTCTTTACGTAGGTATGCTACTAATTCTTCCGGCAATGCATGCTGCTCCCGCCAGCCCGCTTGGGTTCTCAAGAAAAAGCGGGTCATGGCTGGATGATTACCGGATGAGGCCATTTCAAAGCATTTTCTGGCCACTTTACCAATGCCCTTGGATTTCCCTCGTCGTAGCGCCACAGGCGCATATTTCACCAGGGTTTCCACGCAGATGCCTTTCACATCTGCAATTTCCTGTTGGGTCAGACCAATACCAGCCAGCATCTCTATCTCTGCCAGATCCTGCTTGCTGGGCTTTTTGGGAGGTCGTGGCATATTAGTACTTTCCTTTCAGTTGCAGGCTCAGAGATTCGGCAATTGCTTTCATGAGCAAGGGTGGAACGGCATTTCCCAGGCGGCCCCATTGCTGTTCAAACGGGCCAGACAATTGGAAATCATCTGGAAACGAGCAGACCCGCTTGAGTTCCCCAATGCTCAAAAAACGGTCTTCCACAGGATGCAGCAGGCCGCATTGCCCAGGTCGGATGGTTTTACAGACCGTGGGGCTGGGTTTGTGCCAGTGCAAGCGAATCAGAGAAAAGTCATGCCCTTTTTGCTGGAAACGCTGGTGCAAGTGGGCTCCTGACTCTCCAGCCTGTAAGGCTCTGGCAATTGCCAATGCCCGTCCAACAGGAACCTGAATCAGTCCCATTTCATATAGCGTCCGGGTCGCCTCCCGAAAAGAGATGGGCAGGGTAGCAGGTTGTGGATGTTTTGGCACTATATTCAAGTCATTTCGAATGCCCAGGATAATCAGGCGTTTACGAGCCTGAGGAACACCATAATGGGCTGCATTCAATACCCGAGCCTGAACAGTATAGCCGCAAGCTGTTAACGCCTGAATGATTTCCTGAAAGGTGCTTTGCATTTTGCCACTGACCAGCCCTGGTACGTTTTCCATGACAAAAGCTTTGGGTTGAAAAGCTTGTAAAAACCGGATGTAATCCAGAAACAGCCGATTTCTGGGGTCATTGACCTGCCTGGCACCAGCCAATGAAAAGCCTTGGCAAGGGGGAGAGCCATCCAGAATATCCAGCTCCCCAGATTTGAGATTCAGCTTGGTCATGATTAGATTTGGATCGAGCTGGGTAATATCTTCATCTAACAGCAATGTCCCTGGGTGATTGGCCCGGTAAGTTGAAACCGCATGCGAATCCCGCTCAATGGCAGCCAGCATGTCGCATCCTGCCATTTTGTAACCCAGGCTTGAGCCGCCGCATCCGGCAAATAAACTAATGACCGTTAACCTAGACAAGACATGGACCACCCCTCCGCAATGAGGGCACGTGACACTCTTGGACTCAGAGAGTGACTCTGTGAGTTCTGGCGCCAGTTCCGGGATTTCCGGTAACTTCAATAAATCCTCCAGCTCAAGGGCTTCAAATCCGGTGAGAGCCATTAAAGAGCCATCCAGCTGGCACAAGCTTTCAAATTCCGCTTTCAAGGCATCCAGGTCAAATCCTGTGTTCAAGGCGATCTTGTTGTGGGCAATCCGGTAAGCCTTCTTTTGGGCTTCACTCAGGTGCTGCAAGACAATGGTTGGGATAGTGGCCATGCCCAGCTTTTTAGCGGCCAATACCCGCCCGGTGCCTTCAATAATTGTCCCTGCTTCATCCACGGCAATGGGATCGTTAAACCCGAAAGCCTGAATGCTGGCCTTAATTTGTTCAATTTGGCGCTCAGAATGTTCTTTCAAAGCGCGCGTCAGCAAATGAATGTCCTTGAGTGGCATGTCTGTAATTGAAAGTTTCATAAAAAAAGTCCCTCCTGTTATGGCTAACCAAAGGGACTTTAATATTTTCCATGTCCGGATTTGTCCGGAAAATTTTCTAAAGCGCTGTTTTTCCCGCTAGGAGACGATAGGCGCTTTCTCCGTGGGTAAAAGTCCTTTCAATCCAGCGATCTTGAGGGGGCTGCCCCCATATCTTCTCAAGTGCCTTGTTTAGATCCGATATCCGGCGGGTCAGTTTGCGCTTGTTCTCTTTGGTTTGGGCACGTTTGCCATATAAGTCATACAGCAATTGGGCAACCGTTTTGGGCTTGCCGTCCAGGAGGAGGGTTAGCAGGCTTTGCTGCGTTGGCTCCAGTTGGCAAAATAAACGATCCTGCTCCAGTACCCGAACTGGAATATGATTGCTGCCGCCGATAAAATCCTGTTGTTCGTTTTTTAGATTGGTAGCAAAAAGAATACGATCCTCGGCATTTCGAAATTGGGGTGGTTGGGGTGGAAAACCCTCAAAGGCCAGTTCATATGCGGCCTTGATATCTTCCAGGCGATTTGCCAAGGTCACAAAGCGGTTCCAGGCTGCCAGGGATTCTGTTTGCTGATACCAGGCGATGGCCAGTTCCTCTGCATCTGGGTTTGGGTCTATCCAGAGCTGGACATGGCGTTTGGAAATTTCAAGATGCGTTCCTAGGGCTTGTTTCAATAGCAAAACGTCTGAGGCACTGAGTTTCGCCTTAATGCCAAGACTCAAATACAAGTCAGCAGTTTCCCCAACCGCTGCAGGCAGGCCCACAAACCCGCCTATATAACCC
>CABHPA010000040.1 GCA_902168245.1 Candidatus Melainabacteria bacterium | reverse complement strand
CAAGCCCTGATGCTTATTCCCATTGAGAGATTTTCCAAGCGGCTGAAATTATTTGAGGCCATTACTTGCTTTGCGAAATTCCTGATTCAGGAAGGCGTTTTAGCAGAAGATTTTCCCAATAAAATCAAACCCTTTAGACCTAAACGTCATATTCCACCCAAAAAGCTGGTCGTGGATCCAGATGGTTTAGAGCGCATGATGGCGGTTTGCGAAACGCCACTCGATACATTCTTGTTGGCTTTCCTCAGCCAGACTGGCTTACGGGCTTCCGAAGCCGCTGGTTTGCAGCTCACCGATTTACACCTGGACAAAGGCTATCTTGTGGTCACCCGAGCCAAATGGGGCAAGACCCGTCGGGTCGGACTCACCCAAGCTGTGATCGAGGCCATTGAAGCATTCCTCCCTTTACGAACGCATCCCGAGCATTCAAGCCTCATGACCAAGATCAACGGCAAGCCCATGGATCGAAATGGCATCCTGACTCGGATTTACAAGCTGGGCCGAAAAGCCGGGGTGCCGGTGAGTCCGCATGCCCTTCGGCGATCTTTTGTGACCATAAACGCCAATAAGGGGCGTCCCCTGCCCATGCTTCAGATTGCCTGCGGGCACAGTAATATTACCACCACCCGCTCATATTGCATGACCAGTGAGGATGAAACCATTGAAGCCATGAAAGCCTGGGATTAAAACTCAGTCCCCAAAAATAAAAGGGCACATCCAACAGGATGTGCCCTTTGAAAATTAAAAACTCTAACCCGTCTTAAATCATATCCAGATACGCTTTAAAAACCGATGCATGCGCCTCGTCATCCAGCTTTTCCAAACAAAGAGACAAATCATAACTGAACAGATCAGAAGGATTAAAATGCTCATCCGTCACATAATCTTTCAGCAATTTCGCCACTGCTAACCGCAAGTCCCGCGAGCGCGTGTCATGTCCGCTACAGCCTTCCACCAGGATGGCATGCTGAATTTTCCTGGATACATAAAATGTTGCCATGGGGATTCCTTTGTTTCAATTCAATGCTCAGACATTCATCACTCTGAATGCCTGAAAGCGCAAGATTTAACTGGATTTAGACACTGTTTTACATATTGAATTGAGCGGATTCTATCAGTAGGGTACCGGCATTAAACATTAATGAATTTGGATTAATCGTGTGGAGAACATACTTGGTTTTGGCGGCAAAAGTTCTGAATCACATCCAAATCCTAATTTCTCCTACACTCAAATAACTGCGGACTCACGCTACTGGATTTGGTTAAACAACTGAAACATGGGCAAATACATCCCAATGACCACTGAACCAATCAATCCACCCAATAAAACGATGATAACTGGCTCAATTAAGGAGGTCAGTCTGGTTAACAACCCTTCCAATTCCTGATCATAATAATCGGCAGCCTTCAGGAGCAAGCTATCGAGCTCTCCGGTTTCTTCCCCGACTGCCACCATGGCCGTCAACATCTCCGGGAAGAGTTTAGGGTGAGCTTCTAGCGTCTGGTTTAAGGGGATGCCATCACTGACCTGGGCTTGAATCCAGTCCGTGGGGAAAAGTGGAACACGCGCAATTTCCAACGATTGGGTTAAAGAAACGCCACATCGGAGCAAGGTACCTAATGTCCGGGCAAACCGGGTCGCTGAAAAGCGGACAATCACCGGCCCTAATGCCGGGATGGGAACCAAGGCTTTTTCCAGGATAGGCAAAACTTGTGATTGCTGGTAATAGAGTCCCCAACCGCTCATCAACAAAAGGAGTCCTATTCCCCACCCCAGAGGAGAGCGCAGTAGGTGACTAATATTCATCCAGAACCGGGTATAGGCCGGTAATTCTCCTCCCAGGCGTTGGTAGACATCCCCAAACTGAGGCAAAATCAAAGTCACCATGGCGATAAAAATCAGCAGGGAAATCAAAAAGATGATGAGCGGATACGTTAAGGTGGTAATCACTTTGCTTTGCAGGCGAAATCGTTCTTCGTAAAAGCGAGCCAAACGATTCAGCATATCGGAAAGCAGACCCGCTTTTTCAGCTGCTTTCAGCAAGCTGACCATGAAATTGTCCCAACGCCGAAAGGCTTGCGACAAGCTGACCCCCTCTTCCAATTCCGCCAAGGTGCGTTCTAGCTCCGCTTTGAGCTTTGGCTTTAACGGCTGGCGCAGCAGAACGTGTAAGGCCTTGGCCACGGGCAGCCCGGCATCCAACAAAGCCGATAACTGCCGGGTTAATGCCGCCTTCTCCTTTAACGAAAGGACAATGGGTTGTTCAACTGATACCGCTTTATTCATCTCTTGTTATTATAAAGCTATTATGAAATACCCGCGCAGATCTGCTTTTAGCTTGTTGGAACTACTGGTCGTGGTGGTGATTATCAGTGCTTTGGCCCTGATTGCTTCGCCTTATTTGACGGGCGCTTCTTCAAAGGCCAAATTGTCTGCGGTAAAAGGCAATGTGGCCAGTGCGGCAGTCAGTGCCGCCGTCTTCTTGAATATGGATGAACTGCCTCCAGAAGACGCCTTGGTCAAAATCATTGAGAAGGGCAATTACCCAGATCATAAGGATGAAGGCGACAGTCGTGCGACCGAACAGTTTGTCCCCAGTCCGTTTGATAATACCCTAAAAGCCTATGGTGGGAGAGGGCCTGGGCAAGTGGACATTGCACTTTCCAGTGATCCCCAAGGACTCTTGATCCAAGGTTATGACGCCAAGGGAAACCCTATTCCCACCGCCAAAAAGTTTGTCCCCTATGATGAATGATGAGGCGTCAAGGTCACCAGTTTGACCAATGGCAAGCCCTGCTTCTGGTATTCAATGGTCAATTTTTCAAAATGGGGATTACTATACGGCATCCAGTTCACATGGACCTCATAGCGATGCTGGTGAGTCCATTTTGCGTTGTCTTCAATCGGCAACCGTTTGGCTTGGTCTTCTGGTAAAGACAGCAAAGTTTCCATTAGGTTTTGGGCCAGGCTGTAAACTTCACCGCGATCTTGAAAAGTCTTACTATGAGCCACCAACTGGAGTAAGGTGGTTCCGGTGATTAAGAGCAAGCCGCTCATCAGGAGCATGGACACACTAATTTCCAGCAGTGAAAAGCCGGACGCTCTCAGAGGACGTAAGCAAGCGCGCCTCAATCGTAGCCACCTCTTTCTGATAATGTACACTTTGTATCATCAGTTCCGGGAAGGAGCGCTCCAAGGCCATCCAGAATCTGGCTAGTTTCTGAGGATCGGAACTTTGAATCCCAAACACGTAGGGAGTGCTTTTTAAATGCCATTTGGAAAGTGTTTCCGCTTGTTCGTTTTGGGCTTCCAGGGCAATCAAATGAACACCTTCTTGTAAGGCCAACTGCTCCAGCTCTTGGCTCCAATGCTTTTGTTCTGCTTCCGGCAACGCATAGACCCGCGATGAGGCAACGTTTTTTGTCCCTTGCGGTTTTGTACTCAGCATTTTTTCTTGCTGTGACAACTGTTCTAATTGCTGGTTCTGGACCTGTATTTCATCCAGAATCGGTAACAATCCCTGAAAAAGGATGGTTGCCGCGCCTAAGCATAAAGCGCCATTGAGCATCACTATTTTCTGAGGTGTCATGAGTCCACCTCGGCTTGAGTATAGCGTTGCCAGCAGTGTTTTTGCTGTTCAGGCTCTAGATGCAGCTCAAATTGGAATGGGTCTTTTTCAGGCATTGAAGGACTGGTTTCTGCAGAGGCGGTTTCACCCCCTTTAAATAATTGCAAACTACAGCCCGTTTCCTGACCAATGGTGCTCAGAATTTCATTGAGTTGCTGATAAGGAGCCTCTGTTTTTACATCGCTCCTAATTTGCCCTCGTAGCGTCAGCCTGATTTCAGGATGGGGTTTCTTTTTCTGGGAAGAACGAGGAAACGTAGTCTCTTTGGCCCGCAAGCTTTCCGTTTGTTCCACGTGAATTTCTGTAATCTGTAAGGCACTATGAGCCTCTTGAAAGCTGGCCAAGGCAGATTTCAGAAAACGGCCAGAGTGAAAGTGTTGCAAATACGGTTTTAAACTTTCCGGGTTTCCCCCAGATTGGAGACTCACCTGGTAGGTATCCAAGGCTTGCTCCGCAGTTTCCAGTTTTTCGGCTTTTTGATCGCGCACAGTGTTCAAATAGAAAGTGTCGGCCATTAAGAATAAGGCCAGAAGCCCCAGTATGATACCAGTTGTCGAATGAAGGCAGCATCTTTTAAGGAAAACAAGCATTAATGCACCTGAACGTGTTGGGTTTGGGGATCTAGGTCAATCCTGACTTTCTCTTTTTGATTATAGGTGAGCCGAAGCGTTTGAGGGGTAGTGACTATTTGGCCATGGGTATCGGTTAAGATGAACTGCCCTCTAGCGTCCCATTTCAGTTTGCTCAGGTCTGTTTGCCAACGCCATCCACTGTCTGGCATTAACGTCAGGGCCTTTCGTTCATCCAACCACCAGATCCAGGGGGTGATGCTGAGCGTAACTGGATGCCCTGTCAGCATTGCTGTTAAACGGGCTTGCATCAATGTTTGCCGTGTTTGCATCTGGTAGCTTTGTACCGTCAATAATTGCTGGGGCGCGGCTACGCTAATTAAACTGATGCCAGTCAGCACCGTAATGATGCTGATGCAAAGCAAAAGCTCCAAAAGTGTGTAGCCCTTGGCTAAAGGACGCTGGAATTTCGGAGCCATATGGAGAGCGTTGTTTTTTCAGTGGGCATTTGGATTTCCAAGAGATTCTCGCTGGATTTTTGAAAGCCAGGTTTCTGCTGGACGGTCGAGACAGGCCAATGAGCCAGTTGTGCCTGGTCTTGCCAGAGATACCAGGAATGGGGTGTATTCTGAAACCGGATTTGATGCGCTCCGGTCTGATTTTGAAAGTGCAAGGAGAGATGATCAACGCTGACATTGAGTATTTCCGCTTCTTGCAAGGCTTGCTCTAATTGGGTTTTCACCAGCAGCGACTCAAAGTTCAAGACATTTTGAGACGGGCTAAAATGTGTTTGAACCAGAAATAGGCTGGAAAGGAGCTGCAGGCCACTCATGAACAGCAGGCCCATCAGGGTCGATCCTATCGTGAGTTCAAGCAAACTCATGCCTTTCCGCTTCATTTGGATGCTTCCAGTTGCCAATGCCGCTGGGTGGGCGCTTGGGTAATCAACACCCCGGGCATTCCTGAATTCAAGATGGGGTAATAGGGCGGGAAATTGTTCAAATGACTCAAGCGCTCATCCGGTTGGGTCGCTAAACCAAGTGGAAAAGCGCCTTGGGTCACAGCGACGCTGCCATGGACTGAAACCGACTGGCTCGGTGAGAGTTGATACTGACTTGCAGCCAGGGCCGCTTGAATCCGAATGGGGATTTGTGGATCCGTATCCCAAAGGGCTACCGGCGATGGACTCAAGGGTTGAAAATGAATGCTCCCCTCTTGACTGATGAGACCTAAGCAGGCTTTGGGGGATAAAGGATGTACCTGAATGGGCTGAGGCAAGCCTATATCCTGGGTGGCAAAAATCGAAAGCGGGATGGCATAGGCCTGGGCTCCGTCTTTTTCTTCAGTTGTAATCTGCTGAATCGAGCCATGGACCAGAATCAAGCCGACAAAATGATTGGAGAAACTTTCTGAACGCATTTGCAGGGCACGTTGATTCACGAATTGACGTTGTGGATTCAGGGTTATTTCCCAATGCTGGGTATCAATCTGGGCACGTTGTAAACTGTGATCCAGGGTAATAATGGTCTTGAGCAATTGTCGTTTCTGGTAACCGCTCTGTTCTGGCGTTGCAGCCGTCCATAAAAATTGATCTACTTCCACGACTTGTTTGGTAGGCGTATCTGCTTTTAACTGCAATCGGTCAACGTTGCCATACACACGAATCGCCCACGGTTGTGCATCCGGTTGAAAGGCTTTTGGAGCAGGCTGAGCTAATCCCACTGGATAAGAAGTGGCTGTCGTTGTGGTCGTAGGGGTTAGCCAAACTGAAGGTTGTGAAAAGGATAGACTGATATCTCCGGTAATGCCGGGTAAGTCAGGCCAGAGTGCTTGGGGGAGGGTTAAGGCCGTAACCGCCGGGGTCAGATAGCCACTGGGAATTGGCATGTCTGAAATGGGCAGTTGAGGCGAGTACCAATGACGCCGTCCCCAATCCGTTTCAGGCAAAGGCATACTGCCAAACACCGCATACCGCTCAAACAAGGAGAGGGGAACCGCTCCGCTTTCAATCTGAAATTGACCGGATACTTTCTGGGTAGGACTCATCGAGCGCTCGGTTTGTTTTAAAAGCAGGCCTGTGGCTTGAATATGATATTGATAGCGGCGGACGCCTGATTTCTGGGTTGATTGTGGCTGGGCTTGAATCGTGTATCGTCCTGCCAATTGGCCAGGCTCCAGAGAAACGGTATGTGCTTGAGAGAAAAGCGTTTGAAAATCTGGAATATCAGAAACGATATCGCTGGAAGCATTGGGATTCTTTGCCCAATAAAGCTGCCCCAAGGGTAATTTCTCTTTTAACGTCGACTCTCCGATACTCAAGGCTGCCTGAGCCGCATATTGGCTTTGTAATGCCTGCTTTTGCAAGTTCAGCAGGCCTGCACCACCCTCAAACAGGGTGGTGATATTGACAATCAGGATAGAGAGAATCGAAATTAAAAAGAGGATATAGACCAAAACCGAGCCTGTTTGGATAGCACGCTGAGATTGCTGAGCGGGAGGTACCACCCGGTGAATCTCTTCTACCGTGGAAAGGCCTCGCACCACTTTTCCAATGGCTGATTCATACAGGTTTTGTACCTTTTGGGCTTGAAGATGGTGACGCAGCTTGCCCAATTGCTCTTTTTGGCTGATCAGATTGGCCAGGGTTTCATCCACTGACATCACTTCAAAAATGCCTTCTCGCCCGTAATAGCCGGTTTGAAAACAAGCTTCACAGCCCATTGCCTTAAAAAACTCATATTCTTGCTGCGGGTTCAAATGTAAACTGCGCAATAAGTCTTGCCCTGGGGTATAGGGTTGAGCGCATTGGGAGCAAACCCGCCGGATCAAGCGCTGGGCGACTACGCCTAACGTGGCGCTGGCAATGAGATAGGGCTCCACCTGAATGTCCATAAGCCGAATGATGGCGCTGGGAGCATCATTGGTATGCAGGGTGGATAAAACCAAGTGGCCGGTTAACGCCGCTTGATAAGCAATTTCTGCGGTTTCCGCATCTCGGATTTCGCCCAGAAGAATGGTATCCGGGTCTTGACGCAGAATGGAGCGCAAGCCATTGGCAAAGGTCAAACCCACTTTGGGATGCACCTGGACTTGAGTGGCTCCCTTCAACTGATACTCAATGGGATCTTCAATGGTGACCACGTTTTTTTCGGCATTCAAAATATGAGACAGCGTGGTATACAGCGTACTGGTCTTGCCAGAACCCGTTTGTCCGGTAATCAGCACCATCCCCTGCGGTTTTTTAATCCAGTTGTAATAGGTCAGCAGGGCTTCGCCTTCTAAGCCCAAGTCTCTGAGTTCCTGAAACGGGTTTTTATGTGGCAATAAGCGAATGACCACTTTTTCGCCATGCAATGAGGGCAAGGTACTGACCCGTAAATCAACGGGTTCTTCCCCGATTAACTCAGTAATTCGCCCATCTTGCGGAATACGGGTTTCGGCAATATCCAAATCCGCCGCCACTTTAATTTTGGAGACCAGGCGGGTATTGAAATCAAAGTCTACCGCTTGCAAGGTTTCCACATCATGCAAAAGACCATCAATGCGATACCGGACTAATACCGAATGATCGGATTGAGGTTCCAGGTGAATATCACTGGCCCGGTATTGTTTGGCCTGAAACAAAAGCTGCTTAAAAATTTGACTGACTGAGATTTCAGAATTCGCCTCATTTTTCAGGGATGCCGATTGTTCAACTTGTCTGAAGTACTTCCAAAACCGCTCCAAGGCATGTTGAGAGCAAGGGTACAAGACGACGGGTTGCTGCAGAGTGTCTGTGAGCGCTATTTGCAAGGGCTGACTGGCTTGAGGATGGGCCATAAACAAATGGTCTTGCACATAAGCAATTGGCAATATTTGGTTTTCCGTAATCCAGGCGGGCTCAAACGATTGGATCAAGTCCCATTGCAACGGCGGCAGACTTTCACTGAGTTCAAGGTGTTGGAGCCAGTCTGGGATCAAAACCGTAGGATCACCGGTTTTTAAAGCCGCTAAAAAGGTATCACTGTTTGAAAATACCGAAGTGGTCATGGCGCTTTGGAAAGGGGCGGTAATTGTGGTTGGGCTAATGGTTCAACCAGCGTCTGATTGGCCTGGGTTTTGGCTTCAATCAAATGGGGCGTTACGAAAATAACCAATTCACTTTTGTTTTTACGGTTATCATGCCCAGCGGCTAGATCTCCAATAAAAGGAATTTGCCCAATCCAGGGTAATTTCTGGTGAGAAAGCTGATCTGAATTTTGGGTCAGCCCGGCAATCATAATGGTTTCCCCGTTCAGCACATTGACCGTGGTATTGGCTTGACGGCGACGGACATTGGGAATCTGGGTGTTATTGGGCCCGGTACTGAAACTGGACACCCCTGATACTTCAATATTTAAATCCGTATGAATCAGCCCATCTCGACCGACAGTGGGCGTTACTTCCATAAGGGTGCCCGCATTAATGGTTTGTAAGTTTGAAGTGATGGTAGTTCCGCCACCAGTACCCACCGCAGAGGTGAGGGTAAAATTCAAATCTTCGGAGATATTGATTTTGGCTTTGTGTCCGCTAATCGTCGAAATACTGGGCCGAGCCCGCAAACTGGCCTTTCCTTCGGTAATCAGAGAACTGATCGTCTGATTAATCAAAGTAAATTGCATAATATCCACTTTTTTCACAAAATCCCATTTCACCTGGGGAGCCAGCAAAGTCAATTGATCATGACCGTCTTTAGAGAGTTCCACGATATTGATTTCCAAAGAAACCTGAGGCTGTGCCACATCCACTTTCCGGGCATAGTCTTTGACTTTTGTCACAAACTGCTCTAATCCGGTTACAATCACCGCATTCCGCTCATTATTGACTTTGAGTTGGCTCGCGTCAAATTCGGGCGGTAACATGTCCATAAGGTCTTTGGCGGTAATGTTATTGAGTTCAATCAACTCACTTTTAGAAAGCTGCTGCACCATCCCATTGGTGGTACCCGGTTCTCCGACCAAAAATCGATTGCCATCTCGCACATACGATAGCTTGGAGCCTGCCAGTATTGTTTTCAGGGCATCCTCAAAAGCCATGGATTGCAACCGCATGGTCACTTGACCGGTTACCCGTCCAAAAATAATGATTTCCACGCCAGCCTGATTCGCCAATTGCTGTAAAACAGTTCCCAGATCCCCATTTTTGACATTAATATTCACCAGGCGTTTTCCGGGATCGCTATTGGAACTCGCCACGCCAGGATTACTGGGTAGAAACGGCATGGGTTTTTCTTCACTAGGTTGAGAAATGACATACACGTTGCCGGTCTTTTCATAGGTGGCACCCAAGGCCAAACATAGTGCATTGAGCGCATCTTCAAAACTGACATCCTGAAGTTTCAGGCTGACTTGTCCATTGAGTTGGTTGTTGAGAACCATATTCTGTCCACTGGCCTTGGACAGGAGGTTAAATGCGTCACGGGCCTCCGTCTGCTTCAGATAAAGCTGTAACGGCGGATGTACCGGCTTGGACTGTGCCCAGCCTGCATTGAGGTGAGATAGCATAGACATGATAAAAATCAGCGCAAGGCAATGCGTCTTACGTTTAATCCACACGGATGGTCTTGCCTCCCTTGCTGGTTTTGAGCAATACATACTCTTCGGCAATTTGGGTTACGGTATAGCCCGGCAAGAGGGGAGCGCCCTGACGCACATCTTTGATTTCTTCGCTGTTACCCGCTTTCACTTTGATGGTAGCCACCATACCATCTGCCCCTTGGGCAATCCCAACTAGACTAAAGCTGGGTTCTTCGGGCAAGCTGGAAAGATTAAGCGGCAGATTGTTCGGCAATACGGGAGGAGGTGGTGTGGGATCATTGATCAAGGTTTCTGGAAATCCGGGTGCGGCTGAAATCTTTGTAATAGAAGGATTTTCAAGGAGCGTTTCTCCGGCTTTTGACAGCGAGGCTTGAGCCCAAAGCGCATAGCGATTGGGAGCTGGTAAAATTTGAAGGGCTACAGTTTCAGTACGTAATTCGGGAAGGGGTGTGGGGGTATCCATTTGAAGCACGCTGTTTTGCCATCCTAAAAAGCCAATGGCAACCAGCAAACCAACAAAACCACTGACCAGCCAGAGACCTTGGGTTGGTAATGGGGGCTGTTTAGAAGAGGATGCCTGAAGCAACGGAGATAATTCTTCCGCTTTTAATTTCCAAGGAGAAGGTTGTTTTTCCAACATGTAGACCCACGTATTCCATTGGTTGCCAATTCCATATTAGCAACCCACCTTAAACTGCCAATTCCCTCACTTGATGGGTCTTTTCAATTCAGGTCAGGGTAACGCGTTGAGCAAAACCTGAAGCTGTTTGCCTTTTAGCGTTAATTTTTTGGACTGACTATTTTCCAGGATCCACTCCAACTGAATTTGGCTGTTGGCTTGTCTTAAAGGCGCAAGAGGAAAGACCTGGATATCAGAATAGGACTTTTGATAGCCTTGAGCCAGTTCCGTTGGGATTGAACTGCTTTGGGTATTGCCGATAGCCTGAATCAGGTTCTGTTCATCCACTTGCAGTTTGGCTTTTGTAACATGCTGCCGCAATTTCGCTCGAATATAAATGCGATCCGTTGAGCAGGTCTGGGGAATCAGCCATTCCACTTTGGGGAAATGACTCATTTGAAGCGTT
>CABHPA010000039.1 GCA_902168245.1 Candidatus Melainabacteria bacterium | reverse complement strand
AATCAGGGAAGCCTTACGAATCTATATAAGAGCCTTTGGCAACGCTGTCAAATAATGTTAAACTTTTCACCTTTGTTGCTGACTCGTATGACTTCACCTTTGACAGTATAGCCTGTTCATAGTGAGAAATGGCGTTAATATTGCCAAAAGGCTTGCAGAGTCTTCCATTCGTTGCTATAATTGATTTTGAAATGTTTCTATGACAAGGTTTTAGAGATAAGGGGCTATTAACGGGGTACATTATACCAGCTTGCGGTCCCGCTGCTGGCAAAGCGTCTGGACCGTCAGAGGTCATGAATGCCAAGTTAGGAGCGTGAAAGTGAATCATGTCTCTCTCCAGAATCGAATTTGTAGATTTAATTCCACTGGAAAACATTATTCCAGATCCTGATCCCCTCCGAACAGAACTGGACACAGCACACATCCAGGATTTAATCGAGAGTTTCAACATCCTGCCTATGGGGCCATTGGATCCACTGGTAGTCCAACCCATTGAAAACGGGTTGTACCAGATCATCAGTGGAAATCACCGCTACCGGGCTTTAGTGGAAGGCGGTTGGAAAGACGCGCCGTGTCATGTGATTGAACCCTTGAGCGAGGCGGAAGAGTTTCTCATGAAACTGCATGCCAACAGTAAACGGAAAAACCTGAACGATCTGGAAAGATGTGAAGCCTTAGCCCGGGAAAAAGCCATCTATGAAACCTTTTACCCAGAAACCAAATGGGGCGGTAATCACCAGAACTCACCGTGTGGCCACTTTGGCCACACGGTTAACAAGTCCTTTACGGACATGAAAACTCGGACTTCTGGAATTGCACCTCGCAGTTTAAGGCGGGATATCAAAGTAGGAATGGTGGTTCAGGAAATTCCAGAATTAAAAGAAGCCAAAGCCGGTAAGATGGAAGCTTACGCCATTGCCCAGAGAAAACCTGAAGAACGGATTATTTTGAAAAAGGCATTGCAGGCTTCCAGCAATAAAGCAGAAACCTTGCGGGCTTTTACCCGGCATGAGCCTAAAATGCCAGAAGAGAGTTCCGGGGATTATGCGTATCGTTACTTCAAGGATGCTCATCGTTTACTGAAACATGGGATTGATTGGAAAAGCGTGTCTCTGGAAAAACTCACAGATCTGGAGGAAAGCAATATCTTGCAGGAATTGGCTCAACTTCTGACCCTGGAAGCCGTACGGATTCAGGCTGAATTGTAAAAGGTCGCATTTAAAAATATTTTCCCAGGAAGGTGACAGAAACCATGTCATCGGTGATCAAACAGTATCTGTTTATCCCCGTGCTCATTAAGCTGACGAACAACACAAACCAGCCAGATTCCTGGCGGTGGTAAAACCGGATGCCAGTGTCTGCCGGATTGTCGGATCGGTTGTACCAATGGTTAAACAAGCGGGCAAACAGTCGTCCCAAATGGAATTAGGACATCATCAAAGATGAAAGTGACTATTCAAGAGGCTGCCAAAAATCTGGGGAAACACTTTATCTCTTATCTGCGGGGCTGGAAATTCCGTTGCCCACCGTTTACGGATGGCACCGATTCAATAAAATACCCAGACAGGATTATCTAGATCTCATTTGCCGGTATCTGCAATGCGGAATGCAGAACCTATTAAAACTAAACTATTATCCTTAAAGGATATTAAAAAGCCATGAAAGTTCTACTAAGTTGTTAGTATAAATGATTCTCCAAGCCATACTCAATGTGCGTTGACGGATGTGCCACACCTCTTGGGGAAGTTTAGGAGGATATAGTGGAACGTCAGAGGTAAGGGGATATTAGATCAGTTATGAGTAAACGATTATCCTGGTTTAATGGCCTTCCGCCTTATCCAGGCGGTAAGCGTCGGTTGGCTCTCTGGATTTTTGCCAATCTCAACAAGCATGTTCCGGCGGAAGAATGGTCCAAGCTGACCTTTCTGGATGCCTTTCTCGGTGGCGGAGCCATCAGTTTGTTTGCCAAAGCCCAGGGTTTTGCCTCGATTGCCTGTAACGATTGGTCTCATCGTTCCCAGGTGGTGGGACAAGCATTACTGCTGAATCAAAATCGGATGTTGGAAGAGGCCGATCAGATCTGCATTGCCAATAGTCCGTCTTCCGGCACTTTCAGTGCAGAGTTTACATCCCATACCTTCAGCAGTCGTCATGCTGGAATGCTGGATCAAATTCACCAGGCGGCTCAAGCAATCGAAGATCCAACCCAAAAGGCATTGTATCAGCTACTGCTGTGGCATCTGGCGGGGGATTTCGTTTGTTTTGGTTCTTCCATTGGCACCAGCAACCGTCCTTACGCGGAAGCCCTGGATGGTTTGCGTTCCTGGGATAGTTTGCCCCAAAAACGCTATCTGGATCATAGCCTGCACAGTTTACTTCAGCCCACCTGGAAGCTAGTTGAAAAGCGGGCCAAAGCCATTAACCAAAGTGTCATTGGGGGCTCACCGGTTCAGCTTTTTCAGCAAGATGCCATTGAGTTTATCCGACAAACCCCTGGGGATGTTCTTTACTTGGATCCTCCTTATGCCCAGACCATAAGGTATGAAGCGGCCTTTAAAACCATTGATCGTTTGCTAAGCGGAAGGATTCAAGCGGATCCCCCTTCTGGCTTCAGTAAAAGCACGGATATGCTGGACGCTTTATTTGAATCGGCGAAACCGATTCCAGTCTGGATCCTTTCCTATGGGGACAAAACCGTTTCGCTGGAAGAGCTGAAGGCGCAGATTCAGGCGCATCGTCCCACTGCTCGTATTACCACTCATGCCCGGCAATATACCCATATGCCGCATGTCAGTGAGAATAGGTCGCACCAGGAATTGTTAATTATTGCCAGTCCCCAATAGGAGGCAGTATGCCAAGTATTCAACTGCAGCTACTTCATGACGATCCCAGGAATGCCAATGTTTGCAACGAAGAAACCCTGGAAAAGATTCGGCGAAACATTGA
>CABHPA010000038.1 GCA_902168245.1 Candidatus Melainabacteria bacterium | reverse complement strand
CGCAGAAATTCTGAACATGCTGCTCACTCCCTTGCAACTTTCGGTCAGACAGGTCGTTCAAATGGGGGGCAAGCCGGTCTGTCAGACCGGCTGCTCGTTTTTCGCACTTTCCTGAAAGCTGCTTTCAACTTTCCGTTACAAACCTAGTGACGGATTTGGTTGGCTTTGTTCCCAACGGGCCGAAAATTTTTGAATTTTTTTTTGCCGGGCCTTTCTCGCGCTTCTCCCTGGGCTTCCCCTCGTTTACCGCTGAGCGCCGCTTTATAGGTACTGGGCAGTAATTGCGGCCGTAATTTGCCTGTCCAGGCGGAGGCAGACCTTTGCCATTTGGGAGTCAACTCTTGCGGGCGGTTTGTTTTTAAGTTCCTATAAATAGTGATTTACCCTAAGCATTTGATGAAATGGCAGAACTTGCATGACCCCTCCCAAAACGCTTGAACCCACCTCTATCGAAGCTGACGCAGTTACCGGCGAATCCGCCTGCGGCAAGAAAAAAGTGGGCTTTGTCCACCTGGGCTGCCCCAAGAACCTGGTGGATACCGAAACCATGCTGGGCATTCTGGATAAGGATCAGCACGAGATTGTGGCGACCGAAGACGAGGCCGATATTGTGCTGGTGAACACTTGCGCCTTTATCGAATCTGCCCAGCGGGAATCGGTTCGGGTGTTGGCCAACCTGGCCGAACAAGGCAAGGAATTGCTGATTACCGGCTGCCTGGCCCAGAAATTCCAGGGCGAGCTGCTGGACTTGTTTCCGGAAGCGCGCGCAGTGGTGGGCATTAACAACGTGGCCGAAATCGGCGAAGTGATGGGCCGGGTTGAAAAAGGCGAGCGGGTGCTGGCCATGCAGCAGGATCCGACCTACATTTTGGAAGAGGATACGGTGCGCCGCCATATTACGGTGGGGTCTTTCACGTATCTTAAAATCGCGGAAGGTTGCGATTACAAATGCTCTTTCTGCATTATTCCCAGCATGCGCGGCGCGTTCCGCAGTCGAAGCCTGGAGAACATCGTGGAAAATGCCCGCGACATGGCCCAGCGCGGCGTGACCGAAATCATCCTGGTGGGGCAAGACAGCACCAGCTACGGGAAAGATATCAATTCCAGCCTGCCGGAACTGCTGCGGGCGCTGAACGACGTGCCGGATATCACCTGGATTCGTTTTATGTACGCTTATCCCAACCTGGTATCCGATGCGTTGCTGGAAGCCATCAACGATTGCGACAAAGTGGTGAAATACCTGGATTGCCCTTTGCAGCATAGTCACCCAGACATTCTGAAGCGCATGCGCCGTCCGCAAACCGATTTGGTGGAATTCGCCGAGCGGGCCAGGGCCAAAATCAAGGGCGTTAAGTTGCGTACTTCCTTTATCGTCGGCTTTCCCGGCGAAACGGAGGAGCATTACGAGCATCTCAAGCAAACCATCCAGCAGGTTCAGTTTGAACGGCTGGGCGTGTTCGAGTATTCCGACGTGGATACCGCCCATAGCCAGACGCTGGACGGCAAGGTGAAAAAGAGCGTGATTAAGCAGCGCCGCAACGAGTTGATGGCCTTGCAGCAGCAGATTGCCTTTGCCCAGAACCAGGAAATGATTGGGCAAACCGTGGACGTGCTGATTGATATGGTGAATTCCTACGGTACCCTGATTGGTCGCACCCAGTGGGACGCCCCGGAAATCGACAATACCGTGCAGATCAAGGGGCAGGCGGTTCCCGGCGAGATTGTGCCGGTGCAGATCACCCATGTCACGCCATACGACCTCAAGGGCATTGTGGTTCCTTCCTGAGTTTGACTGGAAGTGATTCTTGCTCTCTACAGGCCGTCAGTGGCCGGTGTGGAGGCGTTGTTTTGAGATGTTCTCCATTTGTTAAATGCTGAGCCTGATTTTTAACGTGACGCAAAGGCCGCTCGACGGTTATAATAGTAGTCAGCCATAGCGGGATAGCGTGAGAGTTGCGGCAGTCCTGCGCAGAGAGCGCAATAAGGGTAATCCAATTCAGTTATGAGAGACCATCCTGACCACCTGATTATTCAGGGCGATTTTGCCCCCGCCAGAAACAGCCGTGTTTTGCGGATTTCGGCTCGTGTATTCTCTTTGTTGTTCGGCTTGTTTGTGGTGGGTGCGCTGGTTATGTACGGCATCAAGGTGCATTTCGAGGATTCCATTAACAAGGTCGCCCGTAATACCCGCGATTTGAACGAAAAGAACAAGGAGCTTCAGGTTCGCCTGAACCATATACGTTCTTATAAAAACGTGGAAGCCGCTGCGGGCAAGGTTCCTAATCTGAGGATGCCGCCGACCGTCATTGACGTGCCAGCTTCCGAATCCCGGTTGCCGACGATGCCCAAGTCCAAGCAGGAGTTTCCGCATGTCTACGGGTACTAGGGATCGCGAAACATATCGCCAGCGCCAGCAGCAGCATCGCCGCCGGAATGCCTCCCGCCCGCCCGCGCCGGCAGAGGTGCAATCCAGGGAGCGCATGTCTACTTCCCGCTTCCGCCAGGTGTTGTTGGGCTTGGTGGTGATTGCCCTGGTGATTATCGGCAAACTGTTTTACATCCAGCTTATAGACGCCGCCCATCTCAAAAAGAAGGCCCAGCTTTCCAGAAACCAGGCACTGACCTTGTTTAATCGGGGCCGAATCCTGGATCGCAGCGGTATGGTGCTGGCCCAGGACACCATTCTGTACGATTTGTTCATTCACCCCCGGTATTTTTTCAAGATCAAGCCGGATCAAATTGCCGCCGCTTTGGCCCCGGTGCTGAACGTGGATGAAAAAGAATTGCTGCACAAGCTTTCCGCGCCTTACACCACCATTGGCATCCAGAAAAACCTGACCAAGGACATGGTGGATCGCATCGCCAAGCTGCGTACTCCGGTGATTGCCCAGGATGAAAAGACTAGGAAGCTCATTTTGGACAAGGCCGGACGACCGGTGGTTCGCAATGTGCCCTTGCCGGGCCTGGATTTCGCTAAGAAAAACGTGCGGAACTATCCGCAAGGTAACCTGGCCGCGCATGTTTTGGGATACGTGAACGATGAGGCCGAGGTGAGTTCCGGGGTGGAATCTTCCGCCGCGCGGATTCTCAAGAAGAAGCCCAGTGATTTGAGCGGTACGTACCTGGATGGCCGGGGTAATCTGGTTGATCTGGCCAAGCTGGATCCCAAGCATATCGTTACTCTGCCCAAGGCTCAGGACGTTCGATTGACCATTGACGCCCGTTTGCAATATGTGGCCGAGCGGGAATTGGCTGCTGGTCTGGCTAAATCCCATGCCAAGCGTGGCACCGTGATTATGATGAACCCCCATACCGGAGAATTGCTGGCTTTTGCCGTGCTGCCCACTTATCAGCCCGATCAGTTCTACAAAGCCGATGCGGAGTCGCTGAAAAACTGGGCGATTACCGACGTCTATCCGCCGGGTTCCACATTCAAGATTTTAACCGTGGCTTCCGGTCTGGAGACCGGCGTGATTAACCGAAACAGCCGCATTCTGGATACAGGCCGCATGAAGATTGGCGGCTGGATGATCCAGAACTACGATTACGGCAAGCACGGTGCACCGGGCAACATCGACCTGATTTACCTGCTGATGCACTCCAGCAACATTGCCAGCGCCAAAATTTCCCTGATGATGCCGGTTCAGCAGCACTACGATATCCTGAAACGCATTGGCATCGGTTCCAAAACCGGAATAGACATTCCGGGTGAGTCTGCGGGCATTATTCTGAACCCTTCCGCCTGGGATGAATCCACGCATGGCTCAATTGGTTACGGTTACGGGATGGCGGCGACGCCCATGCAAATGGCTTCTGCGGTGGCGGCAATCGCTAATGGCGGAATCTGGAACTCGCCGCACGTGATGAAAGGTTCCCCGGTCACGCATCGTCGTATTTTCACCCCAAAAACTTGCGCCATTATGACCGAGTTGCTGACCCGCAGTATTAAAGAGGCCAAAACCTCCACTGTTCGGCTGGAAGGGATTGACGTAGCCGGTAAAACAGGGACTTCCCGTAAGCCAAACCCCAATGGGCGCGGTTACAGTCCCAATGTGTTCACCTCTTTCGTGGGTTTCTTCCCGGCGCAAAACCCTAAGGTGCTGATGATGGTGGTGGTGGACAGTCCTCAAATGGCTGAGGCGTGGGGCAGTACTGTTGCTGGCCCGATTTTCAAGAATATTGCCGATGAAACCGTGAGTTATTTGGGCCTGAATGCTGATAAAATAGCTCATGGGGGCGCTTTGGGCGCTCAGTCGCACATTCCGTCCGCCAGGGTTCAGGGCGTGATGACTATTACCCCAAAAGCTTTCCATTAGAGCATTTTCGGATTTTTTAATCCTGTAATCCAGTCCAAACGTTACGGTTAACCGCTGAGAGAATCAACGCTATGAAATTGGCCGATCTGCTTCAATATTTGACGGATGCTATCATTGAAACCCCCGATGCCTATGGCGGCAAGGCCGATCAGCCTGTGGAAGGCGTGACCAGCGATTCCCGACAGGCCAAGTCTGGCGTTGTGTTTGTGGCTTTAGGCGGCAGCCGTACCGATGGGCATCAGTATTTAGGCGCAGCCTCCGGGCAAGGCGCATTGGCATTGGTGATAGAAGCGGATCGGAAGTCTAGTGTGCAAATTTCGCCGGGGGTTCCGGTGATTTCGGTGCGGAATACATACAAGGCGCTGGCGGAAATCAGTAGCGCCTTGCAGGGCTTCCCTGGCAGGCAACTGCGGTTGGTGGGCGTGACCGGCACCAACGGTAAAACCACGGTGACGCACCTGATTGAGCAAATGCTGGAAGATCAGGGCAAAAAAGTGGGTTTGATCGGCACGTTGGGTCGCAAGACCAGTAAGCAGCAAAGTTACGACAGCACCGGTCACACCACCCCTATGGCCACCGAGTTGCAGGAGATCCTGCACGAGATGAAGGCTGAAGATAACGAATTCGTGGTGATGGAGGTCAGCTCTCATGCGCTGGAACAATACCGGGTACACGGTTGCGACTTTGAAGTGGCCGTTTTAACCAATATTACCCAGGATCATCTGGATTACCACAAGACCATGGAGCAGTACTGGAAAGCCAAGGCGCTGTTGTTCAGCCGCTTGGATGTTTCCGGTGGCAAGAAGCGCGCCGCTGTGATTAACCTGGACTCCGATTACGCGCAGGAGTTTATTACCGCTTGCCCCAAGGACGTGCAGCTTTACACTTACGCCATCGCTTCCCCGGAAGCGAATGTGCGGATTGAGAACCCAAACTACAGTATTGCAGGCTCTTCTTTCACCGTAATTACCCCGGCAGGAAAAGCGGACGTAAAACTGAAACTGGGTGGGCAATTCAGCGTGTATAACGCGTTGGCGGCCCTTGCCAGCGGTTTGGCGCTGGGAATTTCCCTGACAGATTGCGTGAAATCCATTGAGCGGGTGCCGGGTATTCGCGGGCGCTTTGAAGTGGTCTCCGAAAAGCCTTACGTAATTGTAGATTACGCCCACACGCCGGATGGTCTGGAAAATGTGTTAAATGCCGCCCGCGTGGTGACGCCCAAGGAAGGCCGCTTAATCGCGGTGTTCGGATGCGGCGGCGATCGGGATGCTACCAAGCGCCCTAAAATGGGCCGTATTGCCGAGCAACTGGCCGATCTGCTGGTGATTACCTCTGATAACCCGCGCACCGAAGATCCGCAGCAGATTATTACCGATGTGATTTCCGGCATTCAGCGGTTTGATTCCGCCCGTATGGTGGTGGAAGCGGATCGCAAGCAGGCCATTCACCAGGCGATCGATATGGCTAAGCCGGAAGACATTATCGTGGTGGCCGGAAAAGGGCATGAGGACTATCAAATCCTGGGCGATCGCACCATCCACTTCGATGATAAAGAGGTGGTGCAGGACTACGTGAAGCAAAAACGCGAACTTTCTTCGGTTTAAGGAGGGCGATGCGCATGAGCCTTTCCGTTGAGACTTTAAATAAGCCCTTGAACCTGGATAAGGCCCAACCCGTGCATTTTGTGGGTGTGGGCGGCATCGGCATGAGCGGCTTGGCGAAAGTGTTGCTGGAATCCGGTTTCCGGGTCAGCGGCTCCGATGTGGCAGAAAGCGCCTACACGCAAGAACTGGTGGCGTTGGGCGGCCAGATTTTTATTGGCCATGCGGCAAGTCAGGTGCCTGAAAGTGCTTTGCTGATCGTGTCCTCTTCCATCGACCGCCAGAACCCGGAAATTGCCGTGGCGTTGGAGCGTGGGCAGGAAATTCATCACCGTTCCGGCCTGCTGCGGGAAATTATGCAGGGCGCCTTGCTGGGGCATGAGACTACCATTGGTATAACCGGCACTCACGGCAAAACCACCATTACGGGTATGAGCGGCTTGGCGCTGCACAAGGCCGGGTTGGATCCCACCATTGTGGTGGGTGGTAAAATGCCGCTGCTGAAAACGAATGCCCAACTGGGCGCGGATAGAAAGTACGCTGTTGCGGAACTGGACGAGAGCGATGGGACGATTTTGCAGTATCAGCCCACATTGTCTGTGGTCGCCAATCTGGAATTGGATCATGCAGATCACTACACCAACGGCCTGCAAGGGTTATTGGATACGTTTCGAACTTATATTCAGGCGCTGAAGCCGGGCAGCAAGGTGTTTTACAACGTCACCTGCCCTAATACCAAGCAACTCGCCGAGCAAAACCCCGCGCATGTGGAAGCCATCCTCTTGGCGCCGGGCGATGTATTTACGGGTCAGGAATCCCAAACGACCTATTGGCTGAAAAACGCCCGCCATTACGGAAAAGGTTGCTATCAGGCCTATGTTTATCGCAACGCCAAAATGCTGGGCGAGCTGAACATGTCGGTTCCGGGCAAGCACAACCTGTTTAACGGTTTGTGCGCGGTGGCGGTGGGCGATCAGTTGGGCGCAGACTTTGACGAGCTGGCCGAAGCCCTGCAAGCCTTTACCGGGATGGGCCGCCGGTTTGAAAAAGTGGGCGAGCTGAACCACGCTTTGCTGGTGGATGACTACGCGCACCATCCCAGCGAGGTGCTGGCCACCCTGAAGGCGGCCAAGGAATCCCTGCATGGCGGCAATGGGCGTGTGGTGGCGGTGTTCCAGCCGCATCGGTATTCCCGTCTTCAAGCCTTGTGGAATGAATTCCTGACCTGTTTTGTGGATGCGGATTTACTGTACCTGACGGACGTGTATGCGGCCCATGAGCCGGTGATTCCGGGTATGACCGCCGATGCGTTCGCGCAAAAGGTGAGCCATCCCAATGTGCGTTACGTTCCCCTAACTTCGGATTTTGACCGCTTGCGGGCCGAATTGAAAGCCGTGGTGCAGCCGGGCGATGTGGTGTTATCGATGGGTGCGGGAAATATCACCAAGCTGCTGCGGAATTGGCAGGATTCATGAGCGCCTGTACGCCGCAAGCCCTGATGGGCGCAAACTTTACCACTTATCGAATCGGTGGCCCGCTGGAAGAGGCGTACCAGCCCGCTGGCGAAGCAGAAATGATCGCGGTGTTGCAAGAAACCCGGCGATCTGGTAAAAAGCTGACCGTGCTGGGTTGGGGTGGAAACTCCATTATTGCCTCCCGTGGCATTAGTGGGGTGACTGTTATCACCCGCAAGCTGGACTGGGTGGAGCCGAAATTCCTTACCCGCATCGCGTTCGGGGCAGGGGTGCATTTGGCGAAATCGGCCAGCGCGGCCCTCAAGCAATCGCTGACCGGCGGGGAGTACATGATTGGAATTCCCGGTACTATTGGCGGGGCCATTCGCATGAACGCTGGCGCACTGGGGCAGGAAACCGCCGAAGTGGTGCGCAGCGTGAACCTGTTCAACCTGCAAACCGGCGAAGTGGAGACCTGGCTGCCGGAACAACTCGGTTTCAGCTACCGAAAGAGCAGTATTGACCCGCAACGGCATATTATCCTGAGCGCGGAACTGGAGTTTCAGCCGGGGGATGCCGCCAAAATTTCCGAGATGATGGAGCAGAGCGTGGCCTTCCGCAAAACGCACCACCCCAAGGAACCCAACGGCGGCAGCGTTTTCAAGAATCCCTCTAAGGAAATGCCTGCTGGTCGCCTGATGGAAGAATTGGGTGCCAAGGGCGTCTGGCGCGAGGGCGGCGTGATGGTCAGCCCGTTGCATGGCAATTTCATCGTTAATGTAGATAACGGCACTTCTACCGATGTATTGAAGCTGATGCTACGTATGAAACGCGCCATCCACGAACATTACGGCCTGGACGCGCACCCTGAAAACCTGTTTCTGGGCGACGCGACCGAAGAGGAAATCGCCTTGTGGCGTGAATTGACCGGCAGCCAATGACTTCCGTTTCAAAGCCCGAATTTTAAAAGTCTGAATTTTTCGTAAGGAAGCAATCCCATGACTAGCACTTTGCAGAAGCACTCCCTCAGCAAGTCTGCCCGCATTGGCGTACTGTACGGCGGCTTGTCCTCGGAACGAGAAGTGTCCCTCATTTCGGGTCGGAACTGCTATGAAGCCCTACGGCGACTGGGTTATGAGAACGCCGAGCTGATTGACGTCGATCAGCAGATTGCCCGCACCCTGGTAGAGCGCAAGGTGGAAGTGGCCTACATTGCCCTGCATGGTAAATACGGTGAAGATGGTTGCATCCAGGGACTTCTGGAGTTGATGGGTGTGCCGTACACCGGATGCCGGGTGGCGGCCAGCGCATTGACCATGAACAAAGCCCTCACCAAGAGCATATTGAAGGATTCCGGGTTGCCGGTGATTGATTCCGTGGTGATTAAAGCCGGTACGGTGAACGGTAAACCCATGGAGATTGGCCTGAGCTACCCGGTAATGGTGAAGCCCATCAACGAAGGCTCCAGCATTGGCATGAACAAGGTGGACAAGCCTGAAGACCTGAAAGACGCCCTGAAAACCGCCTTTAAATACGCCGATGAGGTGATGGTGGAGCAGTATGTATTCGGGAAATCCCTGACCGTGGGTGTGGTGGAAGTGGACGGGCAGCCCAAGGTAACGCCCATTCTGGAGCTGCGCCCCACCAAGTCGGAATGGTACGACCTGGAAGCGAAATACACCGAAGGCGGCACCGAGTTCATTCTGCCTGCCGACCTTTCGGAAGAAGTGACCCGCGCCATTCAGGATGCTACCTTGAGGGCGCATGTGGCCGCCGGTTGCCGGGGCATGTCCCGAATTGACTTTGTAGTAGATGGCGATAACAAATTTTACATTCTGGAAATTAACACCATTCCGGGCATGACGCCCCTCAGCGACCTGCCGGCGCAAGCCAAGGCAATGGGAATCGACTATGATCAACTGGTAGAATATATCCTGAATACAGCCGTCAATTAGCCTGAGAGTGAGCGTACATGTCCTCTGCCGACAGACCGGAAGATTTGCCTTTGCAGGCCGGAGCCGCTGCCCCCGACCTGACCATGGACTATTGGAAAAAAGGCGCTGGCGCTGATTCTGCCGGGGATGCGGGCGCGGAAAAGCAGCCCTCGCAAAGCGTGTTTTCCGCCCGCAGCGGGATTCAGGATCCCTTGGTGAAAACAGGGGGCGAACCGGAAGAAGCCACCTCGGGGGAAGGTTTCGCGTCAACCGAACCGGAAGGCGAAGAGACTGCCCCTCAAGCGCCAGCCCATAAGCGACGCAAGCAAAAAGGCCAGCCCCGCGTGGTGAAATCCCGGCGGCAACTGGATCGGGCGCGTCGCCGCCAGATGAATTACCTGCAACGCCGCCGCGAGCAAAAGAAAATGCGGGTGTTCTACAATCGGATTCGCCTGGTGTTCAAGCTGTGCTTCGCCCTGTTGTGGATGGTGCTGCTCTGGGAGCTGATGCACAGCGCCCTGTGGATGTACAAACCTGCCCAGTTCAAGCTGGAAAATCGCCAGTTGTTGCAAAACGCCCAGCTTGCGCCCTTGGTGCAGCCCCTTTCCGGTCGACCCATTTACGCCATTGATACCGGCAAGCTGGCCCGAAGGATCGAGGAGCGTTTCGATATCGTGGATCGGGCGGTGGTGCGGCGGCGCATGTTCCCGGCCCGGCTGGATATTCAGGTAATGGAAAAGACCCCCTGGGCCGAAGTGTATGCCGATGATAAGCAAGCCGGCCCTTATGGGCTGCTGGTGCCGGGCGGTATTATATCGTTGGTTGAATATCGTTATCAACCGGCCTTGTATACCAATAACGGCGTTGAAAAGGTTCTGGCCGCGCCGCATACCACGTTTAAGCTAAGTTACCTGGACAGGTTGCGGGAAATCGCCTGGCAGGCCCGCCAATTGAAAGGATTGAGCCTGCTGAGCGTGGATGTGCGCAATCCCCAGGTGGTAGTGCTGAACTTTCAGGAAATCCCGGTGATTCTGGGCCGCCTGGATCACAACGCAGCCGAACGACTGGTGCGGATTGTGCCGCTGCTGCCCAAAATTCGGGAGTTCCGCGATGGGATTGAATCGGTGGATTTACGCTGGGAAAACCAGGCGACCTTCCACCAAAAGCCTAATGCCAAGCTGAATTTACCCCAAAACGAACCGATGCAGGGCTAGTTTTTCAAAATGCCGGTAGCGCTTGGATGGCTTGCCTTGCGCCTTTCTTCCTGTTAAAACCGAAATGTCAGCGCATGAGCGCGCAGGTTGATTGGAAGGCAGGCAAGTATGGAAACCAATGCGGCAGTCAAAACCATTCGGGTGGCGGTGTGCGGCGCCAAGGGCAAAATGGGCCAGGAAGTGGTGAGGACCGTCCTGAACGACCCGCAACTTGCCTTGGCGGGCGCGGTGGATTTGCATGGCCTGAACGAGACCATTAACGACTTTTACGGCGTTACTGACGCGCCGGGCATGCGCTTCGATCGAAGCCTGAAAGATCTGCTTGCCCGTGAAACGCTCGATGTGTGCGTGGATTTTACCAACCCGGACGTGGTGTTTGAAAACGCGCTGGCGATTATCGAGGCGGGCAGCCGTCCGGTGATTGGCACCACGGGGCTTTCCGCCGAAGAACTGGCCCGATTGGACGACGCCTTGAAGTCCCATGGGCTGGGCGGCATGGTGGTGCCTAACTTTGCCATCGGCGCGGTGCTGATGATGAAATTCGCGCAAGAGGCGGCCAAATACTTCGATCATGCCGAAATTATCGAGCTACACCACAATAAAAAGGCGGACGCCCCTAGCGGAACCGCGCTGAAGACCGCTGAACTGATGCGGCAGAGCCAGGCGAAATTCGGCCCGACCAACGCCCCCGAAAAAGAAGTGATCGCAGGTGCTCGCGGTGCGACTGACGAGGCCAATATTCACATTCACAGCGTACGTTTGCCGGGCTTTATCGCGCACCAGGAAGTGATTTTGGGCAGTCCCGGCCAGATTCTCACCATTCGCCACGACAGCATGGACAGAGCTTGCTTTATGCCCGGCGTGGCGCTGGCCGCCAAAAAAGTAATGGAATTAAAAGGGCTGGTCTACGGATTGGAGCATATTCTATAAACCGGGTTCCCAAATTCCGGCAATGGGCCGACTCTGCCCGGACAGAAATTAATTCGCTTTTGGGGCAGATTTGCCACCAAGCCCCACCAGTGTCAGCAGCCACTGCCAACCCCGGCGGAAGAGATGGCCAATGGTATGCAGCCCGCGCAGGATGGGATTAAACACTGAACGGAGCCAGCTTGGTTTTGCCGCTGTCGCGATATCCAATGGCCGGGGGCTAGGAGGGTGCAACTGCGTTTGCGGAAGAGGCGTTTTTTCCGGGTGGGCCTTGGCGGGTGTTGTTGTGGTGGTTTCCTGCGTATGCTGCCGGATGTTTTTGATGGGGATGAGTCGGCAAGCGACAAAGGGTTTGCCGTGGTTGTCGCTTTGGCGCTCCAGCAGCACAATGTGGTGATTCGGTACTGGTTGCCACTTTATCGGCTCTGTTTGCAACTCCGAGGACGGCTGCATCCTGAAACTGGAAAGCAGATACTCGGTGTCGCCGTTTTTCATGTGGCGGGTTCCCAGTTGCAGGTAGGAATCCGGCCCTTGGGTGCATGCGCTGGCAATCAGCCGCTTTCCGTCGGACAGCATGAAGTTCAGCATCCCCGGATGCTCATTGCCTTGATTGTGGCGTTTTTGGGAAGTGGCTCGATCGGCTTCGGTTTTGTACTCTGGCCACTGGATTAATTCGTTCAGCGCTTCTCCAAAGCCTCGCACCAGCTGATCCGTGCCGATTTGCGCAGGCTTGCCATATTGCTGGGTAAGACGATGCACGATGTAGCAGCCCAATAGTTCGGAATCGGTGCTTCCCTCCGGTTCAGGCGCTTTGAGGGTGTTTTCGGCGGCGTATTGCGCCACACGCTCCCTGAGTTCTCGGGTAATCTGGTTGGATAAATCCCCCTGGTGCATAAACACCCATGGCCCAATTTGGAAAGGGTGGGTCTGGCTCTTTTTACCGGGTTGACGGCTTTCCCGCAAATGTCCCATCACTACGGGCGCATGGCGTTGGGCCGCCTGCTCCGCCGCGCTGGAAAAATTCTCGATATCCTCGAAGGTGGCCTTGGCCGCTTTGTTCAGTGTAAATCCGGCAGGCGGCCCGGTGGTCGCCATGTTGCTTTCCGGCTTGTCGGTTGGTTGATCTGGCGAAAAGGCGGCCAGTCCCCAACCGACTTTATTCCAACGGATGTGATTGTGGTCAAATTGGGTGTCCTCTGTAAAATCGGGATCGGCAGCCTGGTTCGGATCACCCGGCTCATAGAAGCCAAGCTGGTTTTGCCGCCGAAACGAATTGGGGCCGTTGAGCAGACATTGGCGTATAAATTCGTCCTCACCCTGTTTTGGGGCTACATACGCAAGCATGCGGCACCCAAACAGGGGCGATGCCTGAGAACTTTTCCGAAAGGAAGCGGCGGGTAAATTGTGGCTGGGCTGGATTAACATAAAAAACAGGCTTTCTGTATGCGGCTGCTGACGGGAACTGGCAAGCGGCCGGGGCTGAAATTGACATGCCGGGGCTGACCTCAATAAAACCCCTCAAGCCAATTCGGTGCCTGATTTTGAAAATTCATGCGAAAAGGCCAACTTAGTTTAGAGGGAATGACCTGAAGGCATGGGGCGAATGAAGCTGATTGTTGGCGGGTTTGCGTCAATCCGGGGCGTTTTCGGACACGATTTCGGCCACGGTTTTGGGCGCTTTAAACCGCTCCGTGAAAACCTTGGCCGTCGGGGTCTGGGCCAACCCCCCTTCGGCGGTTTCCTTCAGGCTGGGGTGCATCAGCTTGCCCACGGCGGCCATCGCTTCCACTACCTCGTCCATGGGGATAAAGCTTTGTACGCCCGCCAGCGCCATTGTGGCCGACGCCGCCGCCTGAACCCCGGAAAGCCCGTTACGCACCACACAGGGGACTTCCACCAACCCGGCCACCGGATCGCAGACCAGGCCCATTAAATTCTGCATGGAAATGGCGGAGGCATTGATCACTTGCTCTGCCGTGCCGCCCATCATTTCCACCAGCCCGCCTGCTGCCATGCCGGAGGCCACGCCCACTTCCGCCTGGCAACCAGCCGCCGAGCCGGACAAAAACATACGCCTCGAGGTGATTTCGCCGATTAGCCCGGCGGCAATCAGCCCTTTCAGGGTTTGCTCCGGGTTCACGTTTTTTTCATGCTCCACGGCCACCAGCGCGGCAGGCACGGAACCGCTTCCGCCCGCGGTGGGACAGGCCGCAATGCGCTTCATGCGCGCGTTCTCTTCCAGCGTGGCCAGGCCGTAGGCGATCATCTTCATTTCCATGGGCGATAAAAAGCAGTTGGGCTGGTTCATAAAGGCCATCACCCGCTTGGCGTCACCGCCGCTCAGGCCGCTCATCGATTTTTCATCGGACACGACGCCGCTGGCGACAGTATCCCGCATTTGTTGCAAAATGCGCCGCATGCCCGCAAGGATTTCTTCCCTGCTTTTGCCGGAATACGCTTCTTCGTAGCGCAGCGCGGCTTCGGACACACTGCATTGGTGCTGGCGGCAATAATCCAGCAGTTCCTGAAATGAGTTGAAATTGGACATGGCCAGCCTTCCGTTCGTTATGCGGACAGTTTATCGATGCATCGTACCGTATAAATATCGGCGATTTTGCGGATTTCTTCAACCGCCGAGCCGTCCGGCAGCGAATCCAGGGTAATAATCATGAAGGCTTCCAGGCCGCGTTGGTTGCGGTTACAGGTGAGAGACGCGATGTTTACGCGCTGTTCCGCCAGGATTTTGGTCACTTGCCAGATCATGCCCGGCTGATCTTTGTAGAACAGGATGAGCGTAGGCATTTCTCCGCGCAAAGAGACGTTGTGGTCGTCTATTTTGGAAACATACACCTTTCCGCCGCCAATGGAGTGGCCTACAATGCGCAATGTCTGCCCGTCCTGTAAAACCAGGCTGAATACCACCGTGTTGGGCGAATAGTTGTTGGCTCCCGTAAAAGGCGTGATGCGGTATTTCAGTTGGTGCTGAGCGGCCAGCGCGAAGGCGTCGCGGATTCGCTCGTCATTCACCCCGTAACCCAGGATACCGGCAATCAGCCCGCGATCGGTGCCATGCCCCTGGTAGGTTTGGGCGAAGGAATTGTAAAGGATAAATTCCACTTCCCGGATCGGCTGATCCGCGATTAAACGGGCAAGATTGGCCAACCTGACCGCGCCTGCCGTATGGGAACTGGATGGGCCGACCATTACCGGCCCGACAATATCAAAAAGAGAGCCACCGCTCATTGCGTACGTTACCCCGATTATTAAGCAAAATATCGCCTTTTGGAGGGAATTTTACAAAAAGAGTACAATTTTCCAGAGAGTTATGCTATTAATTATAGGAGTGACTTTTTAGTTTGAATAGTAGATTTTCCCCCTTCATTCTTCCTTCAACGATTTAGACTAGCATAGTCAATCGGGAGAAAAGGGTCAATTCACGGGTACGGCACGAAAAAGCATTCAAAACCACGACGGTAGCAGAAGGTTTCCAGGCAGTCCTATTGAGAAGCGCCGAGTGAGAAAGCCCAAGTAAAAAGTCGTCGTTTATACGTTAACACTTAATCAGAGTTGAAGGGTTATTGCGAATCCGCCCTGTAACAGCACATATCATCAAAGAATAAGAAAAGTAGTTCTTGCGTATTGTCGGTAGTCTGGATTCGGCCAAAGTTAAGCGGATAGAAATCGATTATGTTTACCAATCAATGTTCAAAATGTGGAGAGGTCTTTGAGACGAAAAACCCTAAGCGGGTGATTTGTCCGAATTGTTTGTACCCTGAAGGTACAGTGGCTGCGGCGCGTCCTGCCGGGCCTCCTCCCTATCAGCAGCAACAACAACGTCCATACCAGCCTCAAGGCGGCGGTTATGGCGGCGGTGGCTATGGCGGTGGCGGCGGCTACGGTCAGCAAGGCGGCGGACGTCCTCCCGGCCCCGGCTACGGCCAGCAAGGCGGTTACGGTCAACAAGGCGGCTACCAGCAGCGACAACCCGGCTACGGCCCTCCTCGCCCGCAAGGCGGTCGTCCCGGCCCCGGCGGTTATGGCCCTCCGCGTCCGCAAGGCGGTCGTCCTCCCGGCCCGCAAG
>CABHPA010000037.1 GCA_902168245.1 Candidatus Melainabacteria bacterium | reverse complement strand
GGTTTGCTCCCGGGGATAAGGTGATGCAAACCGAAAACAACTATGAGAAAGAGGTGTTCAACGGTGATATTGGGATGATTCGCAATGTGGATGGGGTGGAACAAGTCGTCAGCATCGATTTTGATGGCAAATCAGTTGATTACGACTTTGATGAACTGGATGAGCTGTCTCTGGCCTATGCCTGTACCATTCACAAGAGCCAGGGTTCCGAATATCCGGCAGTGATTGTGGTGCTGCATACCCAGCATTACCAAATGCTGAAACGGAATCTGGTCTATACGGGAATGACCCGGGGTAAGAAATTGGTGGTCATGGTAGGAAGTAAGAAAGCCCTCTGGATTGCTCTCAAGCAATCAGAATCTGGGAAACGTTACTCACGGTTGAAAGAACGATTGAGCGGATAGGTCAAATAAAACGAGCGAGAACTTATGAAAGCTTGTTTTTCCTAAAATTATTCAAAACAGGCAGCTTTTCCTGAATTTTACTTCCAGATAAGTGCATTATAGTTCCACATAGTTACGAGATAGTTCCAGTTATTTCCAGTTACTTACGAGTTGGTTCAGGTATATTTCATCATGTATTTGTAGACCATGGGGCTAAAACACTGGTTTAAAAAGGGTTTTTGGCTGGATTTAAAATGATTGGTTCAGTGACTGGTAATTTTTTATGAAGTAAAATTTGAAAAAAGTGCAGAAAAAACTCAAAATGGCTATAATTTCACTGTCTCCAGGCCGCATTGAACTTAAAATCCGTTGCTCGCAAGAGCGTGCCAGTTCGAGTCTGGCCGGGGGCAAATCCAATAAAAGCAGGGATGATAGGTCCCTGCTTTTATAATTTAAAGAATGAATTTTACCAGTTTTTCATGGCGTCAATCACCGCCTCTTCATCTGTCATGAGATATTCCTGTGTGGTTCGGATATCAGTATGCCCTAGGGCCAACTGAATCAAATGGAGTGGTCTGCCTTGTTCAGCATTGAATGTTGCAAAGGTGCGTCGTAAGCCATGGGCGGTAATTTTGACATCAGATAAAATACTCAACTTCTTGATCAGCCGACCCAAACTCACCAGATAATAAGGCTGATTCTCAAAGTTGAGAAAAAAGTAGGGACTGTCTACAGGGCGTTGCAAGCGGTAAGTCAAATATTCCTGCAAGATAGGAATCACTCTCGCTGGAATGCCCACCTTCCGGTTCTTACGCCCTTTCCCCAAGTAAACACTCAGTCGTTGATTGACCAAGTCCACGTTATTGAGCTTTAGATCGCACAGTTCCGTGTTGCGAAGTCCGGTCTGCATCAAAGTTTCCACTACTGCTCGGGCAATCTGGTAACTCCAATTGTTCTTGAAGTTCTTCGGAATAATCACTGACCTGAGTGCCTCAAGCCGCTCTGAATCCCTCAAAACGGTACGTTTGGGTGGTACCACCCGTTTGGGCCTGAATTTCTTTAACTTGACAAGATACGATTCTTCTAAATCCCCGATTTGAACCAAATAGCGCGCTAGGGAGAAGATGGCATAAAAAGTATTGTGACGATTGGAATAACTTTCAACCGGAAAGTCACTGATGACCGCATAGATAGTCTTGAGATTGAGGCAATCCGGTAATGAGAGCGTTTCGTACCCATAGTTGTCTTTTAGAATCAATGTGTAGCGAAAAAAACGCTCCCGACTCGTTTGAATGGTTCGTAAAGTCAACGGATTCATCCCATTCTTCAAATCTTTCAGCCAGAAACGAACTGTCTGTTTCAATTCAGGATCCCAATGATCGGGGTAAGCTGACTCAAAATGCTCTGCGGTCAGTTTACTGGGGAATAAAGCTAAGGGCATACAAGCGTCTCCGTTTACGTTACGCGTGTATTCATCCCTCTGAGTACAATAGGAGTCAACAAAAGAGTCTACTTTCAACGCTAGGGCAAAAACCGAGGATATATCCCTGACCAAGAAACTCGGCTGATGTATTAGTTGTATAGTGACTCAAGCTGATCAGTTACAGAGCCAAATGATTTGGTTACAATGACAGATCTCAAAGATGGTAGATTCCCCGATACATTGCTTAATCATAATTAATGGGAGCTATAGTATGTCTTTACAGGTAGGTGGTACTACACAGCTAACACCTGAAGATCTTCTTGGTATTGAAGTGAATCGGTGTTACCGGAGTAAAGTACAGTGTAAGCCGGGAGATGAGCTGTATCAGGCATTGGAAAATACACACCGAATCTTTAATGAAAAAGTAGCCCTTGTGGTTCGTCACATTCAAGCAGTCTTAAGTAATAAAGAAAATCCCGAATTTGCCAAACTGACCGAGTGGGCCATTTTAAACATCAGTCCGGCTGGGCAATGTGCCAGCCACTTTGCCAATCCTTTTATCAGGGATTCTGAAGCAGGCCCAAAGCATTTGGCCTATAAAAAAGTCCCTGAAATGGTTGAATTATTTAATCGCTGTAAGGAACGTGGGGATCGCTGGTATGACCGAGATGAACTATTCGGTACAGAAAAAGGGGTGTCCGGCTTTGCCACCGAAGTGAATCAGGCTGCGATCGAGAAGGTTAGCGGGTATCTTAAATTAAAAGACTTATGGCGAAATGGGGACTTTACCCCACCCCGACTTCTTGAACGGGAAGACTTTGTTAAAACCTACAGCACTTTTTTAAAGAAAAACCGTGATATTTTTCAGGATGAAGATAATCGTGGCTTTGAATGTCTAGCCGAACTGCTTGAGGCGAAAGACACCAAACTTAAAGGGCATTTGGCAGAGATCCATGCTACCCAGCTTGTCCCGGAACACGATGCAATTTTAACCGCATTGGAGCGATCTTACCGAGAATATTCGGATAAGGCTATTGGCAAAGACTCCTGGCTCAAACAAAAGAGGGGTTTTGAAAAGCAGCATTCAGAATTCTTGGTCCAATATCAGGTCATTTTAGAGGCATACAGAAAAATACTGAATAAAAACGACAAGCAAACCACTGGAGAAACGGATCGCATCTCCAGGGCTTGGGTTCGTGATCCCAATTTTCTCCAGGTTATTGAGCAAGAAGGACCCAAGAAGTCATTTGGTAGCGACTTTAAATCACCCTTGCAAGATGAGGTCACACTAAAAGAATGGGCTGAGTTAAAGGCAAAGCACCCTGATTGGCCAGAATTTGATGACATCAATAAGATTGGGCCTCACTGGGATGCCCGGTTGTTTTATGTCAAGAAATTTGAAGAGTTAAACAGTGAGCTGTTTTCTAAAACCGGCTGGTTTGGGCTTTTAAAAGCCTTTAGACCGTATGAGGGTAAACAATATACTGAATTTAGAAAGCCTCCTGCGTTACGGTTTCCTGATCCCAAAAACCATCCGGAATGGCTGACTCTTTCGGATAAAGGGTGTTTTCAATATCGGAATTTACGGGTTATGGGGCCAGCTCTCATTGAAATGACAACCAAGTTAATTGAGCCAACTACAAATATATTTAAAGATTATACTTTCCAAGTCAAATTGGATAATCGTCTGAAAACATTAGGTGCTGCTGAAACATATGAAGTACCTAAAGGACGTTGGTTCAAAAATAAGGAAACCGGCCAGCTCGAATTTGACTGGCCTGCTGATGAACACGGTGAGTTGCCCTTTGAAAAAGAGTCGTTTTACCCTTGGTTCGATAAAAATGACCAGAAAACCTATCGAATTTCCATCAAGGGTGGCAATTTACTACATCAAAAGAAGTCATTTTATCTTCACTTCAGATATACCTACAAAGCCCCTTTTAACAAAGGTATTAAAAACCTTGAACAGAGCCATTCTGGACTCTCTTACAAAGCTGGGACAAAGCTGCTAGGTTTTGACTTGGGGCAAAAATCCGATGCCGTTATTGCCATGATGCAAGATGGCGAATCGGTAAAATTCAAACCATTTCACTTCAAGAAGAAAGCTATTGAAACCAAGCTCGTCTACTTCCAATGGCTTAAGCTTCCGGGAGGAAATAGCTTTCAGGCCATCAACCATGCCGAAAAAATCCGGCAAAAGAAGCGTTCTAAAAAAGCGAAAGCTGAAGCACATTGGCGGCAAGACAAGAAAATGCCTGAACGGAAGGTCAAAGGCTTATTTTTGGCCCGAAATCAGGAGACGTTTAAACGCCTGAATCGTTATATTGAAAACTGCCGAGAACAACACTGTAAGCAATTGGCAGGGGTTATTGTCAAAATTGCCAAACAAAATGGTTGCCATGGCATTGTCCATGAAAATCTTGAAAACTATCGTATGAGTGTCAAGCAGCGTCGTTTTGAAAATCGACGTCTTCAAACCTGGATTGCCCAAAAAACAATGGATTTCTTAAAGACGCTCTGCGAGGCAGAAGGAATCCTCTGCTTTCCCAAATCTGCTGCAATGACCTCTCAAACTTGTAATGCCTGCATGTCTTGGGGTGTCCGTTTTAATATTCCTTCAAAAGCGGGCTGGGAAAGCCGACTGAAATACAGGCCCGGTCTTGTAGAATATAAACACCCCATCCCCCTAATTGAACCAGGAGGAGACTGGTTTTTATGCAGCAAAGTACTTTGCAATGGTAAGAAAGTACCAGAAAATCCCAATGCACGATATATCATTCAGGCTGACGCCAACGCCGCCAAAAACCTATTAAAGCGGGCTTTTCTGAAAGAATACTGGGGTGCAAAGGTAGAAGGTAAAGATGAAAAAGAAATAAAAAAGAATAAAGAGGCTCTTCGAGATGAACTCCAAAAATGGCTCATTGAAGTTCATGCACCCAAATTGACTGGTAAGGTACCTATCTAGCGAAGTTTAACAGGCAATTTTACAAACACCCTTGTTTTAATGGGGTTATGATTTCTGCAAGCCAACTCAATACATATCTCTTTTGTCCTCGACTCCTCTTTTTAGAAGCCGTTTTAGGCTGTGAAGGCTCTAATATTGAAAGTGAAGAAGGGCGACTTCTGCACGATAAACTTGCCTCAGACGAGGTCTATGTAGAAGATAAGGAATTAGGCCTCTGTGGCAAGGTGGATGTCCTCCAAGAGGATCATGTTCCCATTGAATATAAGCGGGGTAAGCCTCTGCCGGATGGTTCGCCTTGGCCAGGCCATGCGACTCAGCTTTGTGCGCTTGGTATCTTATTATCAAAAACAGAAAATATACCGATTGAGCATGGATATATTTGGTACAACCTGACTCGGGAACGGGTCAAGGTCACGTTTACCAACGAGCTAAAGCAACAGGCTCTGGAAACCCTAGAAAAGGCACAGGTACTTCTGGATAGTTCACGGCTTCCAGAGCCTTTGGATAATCGAAAAGCCTGCCTTGGTTGTAACCAGTACCGCAACTGCCTGCCTGATGAACTACAAGCCACTCAGCCACCCCCCGAAGCAAAAACCATCATAGCCCCTCATATAGAAGGACAAGGGCTTTATATCGACAAACCCGGTTCAAAGGTCTCGATCAAAGACGGTCATATTCTGGTCTCCCATTACGACGAGCCCAAACCTGTCAGCATTGGTATGGCCCGAGTCAACCAAGTTATTGTGCAGCAACCTGCTAATTTGACCAGTAGTTTTCTGGAGGTCTGTGCCAAACAGAAAGTGCCTGTTATGTTACTGGATTTTTCAGGTCGCTGGCAGGGTAGCTTAAGTAGCGCACCGGGTCGCAATGTATTAACCCGAATGAAGCAGTTTGAGCTTTTTCAAGACGACGATATTCGCTTGGAACTCAGTAAAATGCTTATCCACGCGAAAATTACCAATCAACGAGTCTGGCTGCGGCGGCATCTAAGTACCAATCATGCCAGTGTGACCGGATTGAGCCGAATTCTGAAACAGATTCAGCAAGCTGAAAATAGCAATCAACTCATGGGTCACGAAGGTGAAGCCGCCAAGCTACATTTTCAAGGCATGTCAGAAATGGTGAATAAAGAGTCAGGTCTGGCATGGGTTGGTAGACACAAGCACCCTAGCCCCGATCCTCTGAACAGCCTTCTTAGTTTTGGGTATAGCATTTTAATGCAGCAGGCTCTGACGGGCTGTCATCTCGCCGGACTAGATCCTTATTATGGCTTCTATCACGGCCTAAAGCACGGGAAGCCCTCCCTGGCTTTGGATCTAATGGAGATTTACCGGACCCCAGTGGTCGATGCAGTTGTACTGGGATTTATCAATCGGGGTCAATGCACCGAGTCCGACTTTGAGATACAAGGCTCCAGTTGCCTACTCAAGCAAACGGCCCGAAAAGCATTTACTTCAGCCCTCTTTGAACGGCTGCGCTCTGAAGTGAAGCATCCCATCTATGGCTACAGCACCACTTATCAGCGGGCCATTCATGTTGAAGCCAGAATGTTGAGCTATGCCCTGCTCAGTGGGCTGGATCTTTGGAAACCCTTTACCTGGAGATAAAAGTGATATCCAATGCATAAGTCATCTTCCGAAAGAACCTATCTTTTAATGTACGATATCCGAGACGCTCGCCGTTTACGACATGTCCACAAGCTATGCAAAAAATACGGTCTTCCCCAACAATATAGCGTATTTGAGGCTCGTTTGAGCCAACGTAAGTTTTTACGGTTTATCCGCGAAATTAACGAATGGATTCATAAAACCGAAGATCAACTGGTTTGCATTCCACTTTGTGAGCATTGCCGAAAAGGGGTACAAACGCTAGGTCAAACCTGGAACTTTACGCATCTGGAGCCTTGCATTATAATTTAAGCACTCCAGCTATAGGCTGGGGGTTAATCGAATAAGTCCTTCTGGTCTTTGTAGATTATTAGGAAAGGGTATTGTGTTTGCCCGTAGTGTAATGCTGCTAGCTCTGTTCTGGAGTGGGCTCTTTCGTAGAGTAGCTTTTTGATAGAGAAAGTAAAGGGCTCAACCTTCCCTGATTATATGTGGTTTTAAAATGCGAGGATCTCGACACCTCAAAAATGTCCGTAGATCCTCGCATTTCTTTTATAGAAATCCTTTTAAGGGCATTCAATACTTATGATGATCTTTCGTACTTTGACAATTTTAATAGATTCTCGAAAAAGCTTATTTTTAACCTTTACTGGAGCCGGTTTCCAGCCC
>CABHPA010000036.1 GCA_902168245.1 Candidatus Melainabacteria bacterium | reverse complement strand
TCCGAGACAGCTCCCAGATCGTTACGCCATTCGTGCGGGTCAGAACTTACCTGACAAGGAATTTCGCTACCTTAGGACCGTTATAGTTACGGCCGCCGTTCATCGGGGCTTAGGTTCAAAGCTTCGCGTTACCGCTAACCTCTCCCCGTAACCTTCCGACACCGGGCAGGCGTCAGCCCCTATACATCGTCTTGCGACTTAGCAGAGACCTGTGTTTTTGGTAAACAGTCGCCTGGGACTCTTCGCTGCAACCCTATCACGCTTCAGACCGCATGGATCCTACACGCTACCAGGGTACCTCTTCTCCCGAAGTTACGAGGCTATTTTGCCGAGTTCCTTAGAGAGGGTTATCTCGCGCACCTTGGTATTCTCTACCTACCCACCTGTGGCGGTTTACGGTACGGATATTATTAAATCTGGCTCGCGAAGCTTTTCTCGGCAGTGTGGCGTCTGTACCTTCGAGTCCGTAGACCCTACTCATCACGTCTCACGTCTTAGCGCCAGTGCGGATTTTCCTACACCAACTAGCTACACGCTTGAACAGGCACATCCAATCGCCTGCGTACATAGCCTCCTGCGTCCCTCCGCAGCTCATAACGATTTAATAATAGTTCAGGAATATCAACCTGATGTCCATCGACTACGCCTTTCGGCCTCGCCTTAGGATCCGACTAACCCCACGCGGACGAGCCTGCCGTGGGAAACCTTGGGTTTTCAGTGCATTGGATTCTCACCAATGTTTTCGCTACTCAAGCCAGCATTCTCACTTCCGCTTCGTCCACACGTCCTTATCGGTCGTGCTTCATCCTACAACGGAACGCTCCCCTACCCAAATGTCCTTAACGGACACTTGCCATAGCTTCGGTACTACGCTTAGCCCCGTTCATTTTCCGCGCATTATCTCTTGACCAGTGAGCTATTACGCACTCTTTTAATGGTGGCTGCTTCTAAGCCAACATCCTGGTTGTCTATGAAATAACACCTCGTTAATCACTTAGCGTAGATTTTGGGACCTTAGCCGATGGTCTGGGCTGTTTCCCTTTTGACCACGGAACTTATCTCTCGTAGTCTCACTGCCGTACAGTAACTTTACCGGTATTCGGAGTTTGTCTCGATTTGGTACCCCGTTCTAGGGCCCGCACCGAATCAGTGCTCTACCCCCGGTAAGATAAATACGACGCTGTGCCTAAACACATTTCGGGGAGAACCAGCTAGCTCCTCGTTCGATTGGCATTTCACCCCTAACCACAACTCATCCCCGAATTTTTCAACATTCGTGGGTTCGTACCTCCACGTAGTGTTACCTACGCTTCACACTGGTCATGGTTAGATCACGAGGGTTCGGGTCTAACTCCAGTAATTATATGTCGCCCTATTCAGACTCGGTTTCCCTGTGGCTCCGGGTATTAACCCCTTAACCAACTACTGAAGTTAACTCGCTGGCTCATTCTTCAACAGGCACGCCATCACCCTATCAATAGGGCTCTGACTGCTTGTAAGCACACGGTTTCAGGTTCTATTTCACTCGGGTTTCCACCGTTCTTTTCGCCTTTCCGTCACCGTACTAGTTCGCTATCGGTTACGAGCAGTATTTAGCCTTACGAGATGGTCCTCGCAGATTCATACGGTATTTCACGTGCACCGTACTACTCGGGAAACCTCCAGAAGTCCGTTCGCTTTCGTCGACGTGGCTATCACACTCTATGGCCCAGCTTTCCAGCTGTGTTTGACTAGCTTGGGTTTTGTAACTTCTTGCTGATTTGACAGTCTCAGCGGGAGTTCCCACAACACCCTATACACAACGCCTGTCAGCTTGGCATGCATAAGGTTTAGGCTCTTCCCCGTTCGCTCGCCGCTACTAAGGGAATCTCTGATTTGATTTCTTTTCGTCCAGGTACTAAGATGTTTCAGTTCCCTGACTTACCTCCGTACACCCTATGTATTCAGATGTCGGTCACTAGACATAACTCTAGCGGGGTTGCCCCATTCGGATTTCCACGGATCAAGGCTCATTTGCAACTCCCCGTGGTGTATCGCCGCTTATCGCGTCCTTCTTCGGCTGCTCGTACCAAGGCATTCTCCGTGCGCTCTTGGTAGCTTTACCTAAAACATTGATTCATCCATTTTGCGAGTAATCCTTTATGATCGATTGTTTCTCGATTGAAATAGATTACGCAAACAGAATCTTTATATTTTAGAGATTCAATTTGATCTATGCAGTTGTCAAGGTACAATCAGGGCGCTAACCCTGAAGACTGAATAGCGGAACGACTCACGTTGCAAATGCGCCTTTGACAAACAGATTAAACGTTAGCCTTGAAAACTGTTTGCTACACTGCATCGGAAACCGATACAGATGACGTCGACCTAGGAGTACGGATGACAACTAATTGGTCATCCAGACTCTCCTTAGAAAGGAGGTGATCCAGCCACACCTTCCGGTACGGCTACCTTGTTACGACTTCACCCCAATCAAGAGTTCCACCTTAGGCGGCTCCCTCCTTACGGTTGGGACACCGACTTCGGGCATAACCCTCTTTCGTGGTGTGACGGGCGGTGTGTACAAGGCCCGGGAACGTATTCAACGCAGCGTGCTGATCTGCGTTTACTAGCGATTCCGACTTCACGTAGTCGAGTTGCAGACTACGATCCGAACTGAGGGGAGGTTTGTGGGATTTGCCAGACATCGCTGCCAAGCGACCCATTGTCCTCTTCCCATTGTAACACGTGTGTAGCCCTGGACATAAGGGGCGTGATGATTTGACGTCATCCCCACCTTCCTCCGGTTTGTCACCGGCAGTCTGGCCTGAGGGTTCAGCATCTTACGACCTGTAACAACAGACCACGAGGGTTGCGCTCGTTGCGGGACTTAACCCAACATCTCACGACACGAGCTGACGACAACCGTGCACCACCTGTCTCTCGGCTCCCGAAGGCACTCCCTGCTTTCACAAGGATTCCGAGGATGTCAAGCCCAGGTAAGGTTCTTCGCGTTGCATCGAATTAAACCACATGTTCCACCGCTTGTGCGGGCCCCCGTCAATTCCTTTGAGTTTCAACCTTGCGGTCGTACTCCCCAGGCGGGATACTTATCGCGTTAGCTACGGCACAGAAGGGGTCGAATCCTCCTACACCTAGTATCCATCGTTTACGGCCAGGACTACAGGGGTATCTAATCCCTTTCGCTCCCCTGGCTTTCGTTCCTCAGCGTCAGTTATGGCCCAGTCTCGCGCTTTCGCCACCGGTGTTCCTCCAGATATCTACGCATTTCACCGCTACACCTGGAATTCCCGAGACCTCTACCACACTCTAGCCGCCCAGTTTCCAATGCCATGCCGGAGTTGAGCTCCAGTATTTAACATCAGACTTAGGCAACCGCCTACGAACTCTTTACGCCCAATAATTCCGGACAACGCTTGCATCCTACGTCTTACCGCGGCTGCTGGCACGTAGTTAGCCGATGCTTCCTCTGCAGGTACAGTCATTATATTCCCTGCTGACAGTAGTTTACGAACCGAAATCCTTCATCCTACACGCGGTGTTGCTGCGTCAGGCTTTCGCCCATTGCGCAAAATTCCCTACTGCTGCCTTCCGTAGAAGTGTGGGCCGTGTCTCAGTCCCACTCTGGCTGGTCATCCTCTCAGACCAACTACTGATCATTGCCTTGGTAGGCCTTTACCCTACCAACTAGCTAATCAGACGCAGACCGATCCTTTACCGAAATTCTTTAATCAAATGTATTTCAACACCCGACTTATGCGGTATTAGCACCGGTTTCCCGATGTTATCCCCCAGTAAAGGGCACGTTATCTACGCGTTACTCAGCCGTCCGCCACTGATGGTCACCCGAAAGCAACCTCATCGTTCGACTTGCATGTATTAAGCACACCGCCAGCGTTCGTCCTGAGCCAGGATCAAACTCTCCATTACAGAATCTTTCAAATGAAGCTTGCGCCTCACGTGAGTCCTTACAGACTCAAAATTCTTCAGGATTATTCCTGTTTGATTGGCTCTCGTTTTTAGATTTGAACGGAGTCTTTTTTAATGTTCCGACTATTCAGTTTTCAAGGTACGAGGGGGATTCGAGTGTTTCGCTCGGTCCTCTAGCTTATCGTCTCAATCGAGCTTGTCAACTCTCTTTTTAACTGGGGCTTCGAGGGACTTAACGCTTCTCTTGGGCCTCTCAGCTTACCGCTTCAATCGAGCTTGTCAACTCTCTTGTTTTAACGGAGCCTTGCGACTTGCGAGGGAGGCACTTATCCTAGTTCGAACCAGATTTCTCTGTCAACCGGGAAGTTACGTTTCTCAATCTTTTCTCTTTTAGCAATCTGCTTTACTAGGTGTAGAGGGATTGTTGGGGGAGTGAGGTGTTTGAAACGTGCGCCTCAACTGCGCTTCGTGAAATTATAGTATCTCGGAATTTTCGGATTGCAAGCCTTTTTTTCGATCTTTTTTCAAGCTCAGCAAAATGCTTTAAAAGCAGGAAATTTTAAGCTCTAAAGACCAAAAAGGCTTATTAATAGATGAGTTAAAGACAAAAAAACTGGAATTATCGCTTACAGTAAAGGTTTTAACGTTTAAAAAGCCAGCAAAAAAAGCGCTTTGTTTCTATTTCTTTTTGGGAGGTTTGAAAAAATATTTCTTCACCATCTCACCCAGACGAAACATTGTTTTTAGAAGTTCCCGATTTTCAAAAAACTTTCGATAATAGCGCCTGATAACAAAATGAGACTTCTCAATCACTTGAGTATTAGAAATGGCTTGGTTTTCAACAATTTAATTTTAATAAATATGGCTTTTTGCTAATTCTCAAAAAAAAACCTCAGCGCAAGCTGAGGCTCTCAATGATTGAAGAGGAGAGAGAAGAAGAGGAAGTATGGAGTGTTACGAAAGTGTGTCTTTTAAAACTTTAAAACTTTTGAATTCAGCCACAGCGGATGCGAACACGCCCTTTTGCCGAATGCTGAAATGAATGCCATCAGAAATCAATCCCTATACAATCCCTGACCTGAAGTCCCTTACGTCCCTTTTTGTGTCGCTTTATCGGAAAAAACCTGGCTTTTGAAGCGCTTGGTTGTTTCACTGTCCCTTATGTTTGTATAAAAACAACCAGAAGAAATCTTGTGCTAGAAAATTCAAACTTTTAACGCCTGGAAACCTGAAAGCCTTGAAACACCCCTATATGGGTTCCAGAACACTATTCCGTCGACGCTTCTTCCTGTCCTTTCAGGGCGGCGGCCAGGGTATGCCAGGCGAGCGTGGCGCATTTAACCCGCACCGGGTATTCCCGAACGCCGGATAAAATGGTCAGCCTTCCCAAATGGTGCGGCTGGCTGTCATCCAACTGGCCGGTTAAAAGCTTTTGGAACTCGTCCATCATCTCCAGGGCTTCTTTACGGCTTTTTCCCTTGACCGCGTTGGTCATCAGCGATGCGCTCGCTTTGGAAATAGCGCAACCGTCCCCCTGAAAGCCGATGTCTTCAATCTGGTCATGCTCATCCAGCTTGGCATATAAGGCAAACTGATCGCCACAAAGCGGGTTTTTGCCCAAAGAATAAGCATTCGCCGATTCCAGCACCTTGAAATTGCGAGGTTTCTTGTTGTGTTCCAGAATGATTTGCTGGTAAAGCTCGTTGTAATCGGACATTTGCAGGGCTTTCGTCTAAAAAATACTGTTAGCTGAAAAGCTGAATCACCACGTGGATGGCCCGAATCAGGGCGTCAACATCCTCTCTGGTGTTGTAAAACGAGAACGAGGCGCGGGCCGTGGCTGGCACATGGAAACGTTCCATCACCGGCTGGGCGCAATGGTGGCCTGCTCGAACCGCAATGCCTTCCCGGTCAAGGATGGTGCCGATATCGTGCGGATGTGCGCCTTTAATGGTAAACGACAGGATGCCAGCCTTCTCATTGGCGGTGCCTATCAGGCGCACTTCGGGGATTTCAGAAATACGCTCGGTGGCGTACTGAAGCAATTCGTGTTCATAAGCGCCAATCCGCCCCAGCCCAATGGCTTGCAGGTAATCAATGGCGCTGCCCAAGGCAATCACTTCCGCAATAGCCGGGGTTCCAGCCTCAAACTTGGCGGGAGGCTTGGCAAAAACCGTCTTTTCAAAGCTGACCGAATGAATCATGTCCCCGCCGCATTGGTAGGGCGGCATGGCTTCCAACTGCTTCATTTTGCCGTAGAGTACGCCAATTCCGGTGGGACCATACAGTTTATGGCCAGAGAAAGCGAAAAAGTCGCAATCCAGTTCCTGCACATCCACCTGCATATGCGGCGTGGATTGCGCGCCGTCCACCAGCACCACCGCCCCGACGGCATGGGCTTTTTCAATCATCGCCTTAACCGGATTGATAGTCCCTAGTGCATTAGAGACATGGCCGATCGCCACCAGCCTCGTCCGTTCGGAAAGCAGCGCCTCATAGGCATCCTGAATCAATTCGCCGTCATCGTTGACGGGAATCACTTTGAGAATCGCACCTTTTTCCAGGCACAACTGCTGCCAAGGCACAATATTGGCGTGATGCTCAATGGCGGAAACAATAATCTCGTCGCCCGCGCCGATAAACGCCCGGCCGTAACTGGACGCCACCAGGTTGATCGCCTCGGTGGTACCTCGGGTAAAAATCACCTCGGCAGCGGAGGGGGCGTTAAGCAGCCGGGCCACCTTGCGCCGGGACTCATCAAAGGCCAGCGTGGACTGTTCACTGAGCTTATACACCCCGCGACGCACCGTGCCGTTCTCGTGGCTGTAATAATCCGTGATTCGATCAATCACCACCTGCGGTTTCTGGGTAGTGGCCGCGTTATCCAGGTAAACCAGGGGCTTGCCGTACACTTGCTGGCGCAGCACCGGGAAATCAGCCCGCAGTTTCAGCACTTCATCGGCGCTGAGGGAAAGGTTTCTGGTTTCTTCCAGAACTGGCTGGCTCATTTCCTAAACTCCTAACTGTCGCTTTACGGCAGCATCCGTACGATGCAGATTATTCAGCACCTGGGCATCCAGGTAGCGGCGTACCTGTGGACTAGCAATCCGCTGGATAATCTCCTCGGCAAAGCCGTAAGTCAGCAAGCCCTGCGCCAGTTCCCGATCCAGCCCGCGACTGGCCAGATAGAACAACTGCTCTTTCTCAAGCTGCCCCACAGTGGCCCCGTGCGCGCACTTCACGTCATCAGCGTTAATCTGGAGCTGGGGGCGCGTCCATACCCGCGCGTTTTCGGAAAGCAGCAGGTTCTTGTTCAACTGCCGGGAATCGGTTCCGTTGGCCCCTTCGGCCACGAACACCATCCCGTTGAACTCGGACTTGCTCTCGTCATCTAGAATGCCCTTGTAATACTGATTGCTCACGCAATCCGGCACCCAATGCTCAGTGACGGTGTGATGATACATCTCGGTCTGATCGCAAAGCACGTCCAGCCCGTTCAGGTTCAGCTCCGCATGCTCGCCTTTCAGCAGACCGCTAATGGTATGCCGGGCAGTCCGACCGCCCAGAGTTACGGTGTTCAGATTTAAGCGGGAGCCCGCTTGTAAAGTCCCTCTAGCGGCCGACAGGTGCCAACCCTGCGCGCTTTCATTGAAAATCACCGTGCATTCCGCTTGCGCGCCTTCGGCCATCACGAATTCCTGCACCGAGTTGTTGAAATATGGCGCATCGCCCAGTCCCAGGTACTCAACGGCGCAAGTCACCTTGGCCTGGGAGCCAATTACAAACAGGTTTCGCAAGGAAGCTGCCCGAGGCTCGGAATTAGGCGTGGTCACAAACAGGATTTGCACCAATGACTTGATTTCTGCCTGATCCGGCAGGTAAACAAACGCGCCATCTTCAAACAAAGCCGTGTTCAAGGCCGCAAACGCGTCCGGTTCTTGCGCCAATTCCGGGGACAAATGCTCTTGCAGCAAATCAGGGTGAGTTTCAAAAGCCGTCTTTAGGCTACCAACCACAAGCCCATCGGCCAAATCCGACTGAGAGGACAATGAGCCGCTGTAACGGCCATTGACAAACACCAGCCGAATCGCATCTTCTTCGCCGTGCGACAGGCAATGCGGGCGCAAATCATCCAGTGAAACGGTGGCCACATCGGCATGCGGGTGAAACGACTGGCTGAGCAGCGGGCGAATGTTGATATACTTCCAGGCTTCCAGTCGGCGGGTGGGGAAGCCCAGCGCATCAAAGCGGGACAAGGCCCGCAGCCGAAGATCCTGCAACCAGTCCGGGCTATCCGGCAACAGGGCTTGCAGGCGCTTGCGGAAAGTTTGCTCGTAGGGCGTTTGGGTGGCCTGTGGCGGCTGCACAGCGGCAATCATCGACTTACGCCCCTTGCCCGGCGGTTAAACCGGCTTTTTCCAGCAGCCAGTCATAACCTTTTTCTTCCAGTTCCAGCGCCAGTTCCTTGCCACCGGATTTGATAATCCGCCCTTCGGCCAGTACATGCACAAAGTCCGGCACAATATAGTTCAGCAGACGCTGATAGTGCGTTACCAGAATCATGCCATTCTCGGCAGTACGCAGTTGATTGACCCCATTGGCCACAATGCGCAGGGCGTCAATGTCCAGGCCGGAATCGGTTTCGTCCAGAACAGCCAGTTTCGGTTCCAGCACGGCCATTTGCAGAATCTCGTTCCGCTTTTTCTCGCCGCCGGAAAAACCTTCATTCACTGAGCGATTGTTCAACAGTTCCGGATCCATTTCCACCACTTTGGCCTTTTCGGCCAGCAGGTCTTCAAATTCCAGCGGATCCAGCTCGTCTTTGCCTTCATGCACCATTTTGGCGTTGTAGGCCATCCGCAGAAAGCCCGCATTGTTCACGCCCGGAACTTCCACCGGGTACTGGAACGCCAGAAACACCCCGGCGCGCGCGCGCTCTTCCGGTTCCAACGCCAGCAGGTTCTTGCCGAGGTACGACACTTCGCCCGAAGTCACCTCAAAAGCCGGATGTCCCACCAACACCTTGGACAACGTGCTTTTGCCGGAACCGTTCGGCCCCATAATCGCATGCACCTCGCCGGGATTCACGGTGAGGGTAATGCCCTGCAGAATCTCAACGTCGTTCACGCTGGCGTGGAGGTCTTTGACTTCAAGGATAGGGGTGGTCACGGTGGGTGTACTCCATTCGATGGTTTCAGTTCTTGGGTTACAGGCTAGCCAACGCTGTTCTCCAGCTTCAGGCCAAGCAGCCGGGTGGCTTCCACGGCAAATTCACCGGGCAGTTCCCGAAAAACGTCTTTACAAAAGCCGTTGATAATGGCGGACACGGCCTCTTCGGTGCCAATGCCACGCTGGTGGAAGTAGAACAGTTGCTCTTCGCTGATTTTAGAGGTGGACGCCTCATGCTCAATCTGGGCAGAAGGATTGGCCACGTCCACATAGGGGAAGGTGTTGGCCTGACACTGGCCGCCAATCAGCATGGAGTCGCACTGGGTGAAGTTCCGGGCGCCTTCGGCGGATTTTTTGACGGAAACCAGCCCCCGGTAGGAATTGCTGGACTTTCCAGCGGAAATACCCTTGGAAATAATAGTACTTTTGGTGTTTTTGCCGATATGGATCATCTTGGTGCCGGTATCGGCCTGTTGCAAATGGTTGGTCAGCGCCACGGAGTAGAATTCGCCCACGGAATTATCGCCTTCCAGAATGCAACTGGGGTATTTCCAGGTAATGGCCGAACCTGTTTCCACCTGCGTCCATGAAATCTTGGCGTTTTCCCCGGCGCAGCGGCCCCGCTTGGTCACAAAGTTATAGATACCGCCCTTTCCGGTCTTGGGATCGCCCGCAAACCAGTTCTGCACGGTGGAATACTTAATAGTGGCGTTTTTGGCTGCATGCAGTTCCACCACCGCCGCATGGAGCTGGTTGGTATCGAACTGGGGCGCGGTGCAGCCTTCCAGGTAGCTCACCTGGCTGCCGTCATCGGCAATAATAATCGTCCGCTCAAACTGGCCGGAGCCTTCGGTGTTGATACGGAAGTAGGTGGACAGTTCCATCGGGCATTTAACGCCCTTGGGAATGTACACAAACGAGCCATCCGTGAACACGGCGGAGTTGAGCGCCGCAAAGTAGTTGTCCGTCACCGGAACCACGCTGCCCATGTACTGACGCAGCAAGTCCGGGTAATCGTGCATGGCTTCGGAAATGGAGCAAAACACCACGCCGTGCTTCAGCAGGTCTTTTTTAAAGGTGGTGGCCACTGAAACGCTATCGAACACTGCATCCACAGCAACCCCGGCCAGCCGTTTCTGTTCAGACAAAGGCAGACCCAGCTTATCGAAGGTTCTCAACAGCTCCGGATCGACTTCATCCAGGCTTTGCAGCTTGGGTTTGGCCTGTTTGGGCGCAGAGTAATAAATAATGTCCTGGTAATCTATTTTGGGGAAACGCAAATGCGCCCAGTCCGGCTCTTCCATTTTGAGCCAGTACCGGTACGCATTCAGGCGAAAGTCCAGCATCCACGCCGGTTCGTTCTTTTTGGCGGAAATAATCCGAATCGTGTCTTCCGACAACCCTTTTGGAATAATATCGGCCTCGATTTCCGTGCGGAAACCGTATTTGTATTCCTGGTTGGTCAAGGATTCAAGACTTTTCATGCCGACTGTCTCCGATGCGGGTTTAAGGAACTAAACGCCGAACAGACTGTAAGATTGTTCAGGATAGAAGGAGAGATAGAGGCGCCGGACAGGCCGGTTTCGCGTTTCAAGTTTTCAGAGGGCGGTTTCATCGGTTAAGCTTTCCTGGTGAGGGTTTGGCCTTACAAAACAGAGAACAGGCAAGAGGCGACACGCTAATGGTGTACCTCAATGTAAGAACAGGTATCCGGACAACAGACCTGGGGATGATGCTCCTGGCAAGGGTTGCAAACAGCGTCCAGCAATTTCAGGCGGCTTTCAATATCCTGGTTGAGCGTGTTGAGCTGGTTGATTTTTTCACTGATAAACTCTTTCTGCTGGCTGAGCGATTGCCGGGTCTGGGCGATTTGCTCTTCCTTGGTATAGGTGCGGCTCTTGGAATACGGCCCCAGCACCGCCAGGATCTCATCCAGAGAGAAGTTCAGCCCTTGCAGGGCCAAAATCGCGTTCACCCGCTTGAGGGAATGCTTGTTATACAGCCGGTACTGGCCAGCGGAGCGCTTGACAGGGCCAATCAGGTCCATTTCCTCGTAATACCGGAGCGTCCTGACGGTTACGCCGCAAAGCTTGGCCAGCGCGCCAATGGTCAGGTATTCGCCGCCATCCTCATTCGCATGGGCACATTCCGGCAGGTTGCTGTTATTCAGGCTGTTCAGCGGCTGATGGCTGGACACAAGGCAGAACCTCTTCAAATTTGGCCGAAAGGCCATTCAGTTGATGACAAATACCAGAACGAACGCTACCCGGATTGAGAATAATAGTTAAAGAAGAATATGCGCTCGCCGTACCTTCAGGATAACCCACCATAACGTTAACGTCAAGGTTAATGCCGATGGCTTGAATGAGGCAGCTCAACCTGCACGTTCACGTAAGAGAACAGGTAGAAACTGAGGGTATTGTGCCAAGAGCGCCCAGCCATGTCAACCGGCGGGTCTTGCAAACCCAACGGCGAGCCCATACGTCTCTCAGGCCCATTATCGTTGACTCTACACGCCTTCAGTCAGGCGGCGCGCCCACGAAGGATCAACCGATTAGCGGATGCGGTCAAGGGGCATATAAGGAATACTTCCCCTAAAGACCTCTTACTTCTTAACTTTCGCGCATGCAGTTTTAGCAGGAGAAGCATTGCCCCATGAACAAGCAGGAAAAGCTCATTGTCTTGTGCGTGAGTATCGCATGCATTATTTTCCTGGTGGTGGGCTTCTATTTCTCCAATGCCGACCAGTTTTATTCAGGCGCTTACGGGCCAATCGTGGAACGGGCCAACCAAAACAAAAAGGCGCTGGACGACTACCGGAAAGAGCATGGGGATGAATCCGATCAGCCAAGGGCTTCCGGGCTTCGGGAAAACGAAATCGAAAAGCACAAGGGAGATCGCTACTCCACTTATTAGGCCCGGCATTCGGAAACCAAACTTTACACTTGTCTCCTTCAGCTTCCACATTGAGCCAGTTCGGTTTATACTCTCTCGAAAATGCGCATGGTGCCCAGTCCATTGGCCCAACCCCGAATAGTTGATTTTGGGTTTTCAGGGTACTACAATGCTGAAATCAATCCCCATGCCCGATTCTAGGAGATAGTAAAATCCATGCGTAAAGCAATCCAACCCAAGTACAACAAGGTTAAAGCAACCTGCGTTTGCGGTAACACCATCGAAACCGGCTCTACCCTCGCTGAAATCCGTCTGGATGTTTGCAGCGGCTGCCACCCGTTCTACACCGGCACCCAAAGGCTGATGGACATTGAAGGCCGCGTAGAGAAGTTCAAAAAACGCTACAACAAGTAACATTTCCAAAACGCAACCGATGCGGGCCTTCTGGTTCTTTCCGGTTGCGTTTTAGTTTGATTTTCAGCCATAAGCTTAAGCGGGACGTGTCATGAAAGGTATCGAAAGCCTTCTTGAAAAATTAAAAGAAGTGGAAGTCACCTATCACCAGTTGGGAGACATGTTGTCGGATCCGGCGGTGCTCTCCAATTCCTACAAATTGCAGGATATTTCTAAAAAGCGGGCCGCTTTGGAAGACACCATTGAGCTTTTTGACGAGTGGAAACAGGCAAGCCAGGATATCGCCGATTCCCGCGAGCTGATGAAGGGCGAAAACGACCCCGACATGCGGGAATTCCTCTCCGGGGAAATCAGCCGCCTTGAAAGCCGGATGGAAGAACTGGCCCAGCAGTTGCAAATTATGTTGCTACCGCGCGATCCCAACGACGACAAGGACATCATGCTGGAAATACGGGCGGGCGCCGGTGGCGATGAAGCCAACATTTTCGTGGGCGACCTGATGCGGATGTACCTGCGCTATGCCAGCACCATCGGCTGGCAGGCCGCCGTGATCGGGAAGTCGGAAAACGACATTGGCGGCTATAGCGAAGTGATTATCGCCATTAAGGGCGACAGCGTCTACAGCCAGCTCAAGTACGAATCAGGCGTACACCGGGTGCAACGTGTGCCGGTCACCGAATCCCAGGGGCGCATCCACACCAGCACTGCCACCGTGGCGGTGATGCCGGAGGTGGAAGACATCAGCATCGAGATTCGTCCGGAAGATATTGAGATTATTACCGCCCGCAGCGGCGGCGCTGGCGGACAGAACGTCAACAAGGTGGAAACCGCCGTGCGGCTGTTCCACAAGCCGTCCGGCATCCAGATTCACATGACGGAAGAACGCAGCCAGCTCCAGAACCGGGAAAAAGCCATGGCCCTGCTGAAAATCAAGCTATTCGACCTGGAACAGCAAAAGCAGCAGAAGGAGATTACGGACTTGCGCCGCTCCCAGGTCGGCACGGGCGATCGGAGCGAGCGGATTCGCACCTACAACTACCCGCAGGATCGGGTGACCGATCACCGCATCGGGCAGAACTTCCCGCTGACCCCCATCATCAACGGCGATGTGGGCGAGGTGATTAAACAGCTTGCCCTGGCCGATCAGCAAGCTAAAATGGAAAAACTGGCCGAAACTTCCATTGCATGACCTGAGAAGCCGCCCTGAAGCATAGGACGCTCACCCATGACGCTCACTTCCGAAAAAGCCCTGACCAGCGACCGCATACAAGAAACCTTGTACGCCTTTACCCGTAGCCAGATTCTGTTTGCCGCCATCGATCTGGACATTTTTTCATTGATTGCCCAAGGGTATAACACCCACGAATCCATACTGGAGCAATTGAACCTGGATGAGCGCGGGTTACGGATTCTGCTGAACGGGCTGGTGGGCATCGGGTTTCTGGAAGCCAACCGGGATCGCACATACAGCCTGCCAGGGGATGTGGCCAAGTTCCTGGTGAAAAACACCGACGCTTACATTGGCGGTATGGTGCATCATTGCAAACGCCTGTATGAAAACTGGTCGATGCTGACCGATGCAGTCAGTTCCGGGCAGCCGGTGGGCGGCGCGCAAAGCCTGGCCCAACTGGAAACCTACTTTTCCGAGCTGGTGAAGGGGTTGTACGTTTCCAATTACCCCACCGCCCAAAAGCTAAGCAAGCTTCTAGGCATTGGGGAAACCGCCCATAACCTGGAGATTCTGGATGTGGCCGGTGGTTCCGCCGTGTGGAGCATCGCCATGCTGGAACGCGACGGCGGCAGCCGGGCGACCGTGATTGATTTTCCCTCGGTCACGCATGTGGCGGAACATTACGTGGCCCAGCACAAGCTGGAAGATCGTTACACTTACTGGGCCGGGGATCTGGAAGAGATGGAAATTCCGGATCAGGCGTTTGATGTGGCGGTAATGGCGAATATTTGCCATACGTTAGGGCCAGTTGCCACACAAAAGGCGTTGCAGAAACTGGCCAAGTCGCTAAAGCCGGGCGGCAAACTGGCCATTGTGGACTTTGTGCCGGACAATCGGCGTTCCTCTCCCGGCTGGCCCTTGATTTTTGGGGTAAATATGCTGATTACCACCCCGGAAGGCGATGTGTTCACCGGGGCGGAATACGAAAAATGGCTGAAGGCCGCTGGTTTTAAAAGCGTAGCCTTGCAAGAAATCGAAACCGAAGTGACCGCGATTGTGGCGGATATTTAGATTTCCGCCCGCCACCCGTGGTTTGTCAGAAAGGTTGCGATTAACGGTTGAATCCACAGCACGAGGGTGATACACTTCTCTAACTTCCAAGATTCAAAGCCGGTGTGGCGAAATGGTAGACGCAGTCGACTCAAAATCGACCGCCGCAAGGCATGTCAGTTCGACTCTGACCACCGGCACCACTATTCTTTTCTTTAATCCATTTTTGTTTGCTGGGTGTTATCGAACGGCTTAAACATCCACAAGAAAGCCTCAAAAGCGTTCTCAGACGTTTCTATTAATCTGCCCTAATCTACTGCGTCCTGTTTCTATCAATCATAAAGTATCTGCCTTCCAAGCAGGCGCCTCTGTGTTCGAAGCGCACCAAAAGCGCCAAATTTCAAACAAGTTCTTGGCGTTTTAGCCGAGGCCTGTTTGCTTTTCGGCAAGATCTGGACTGCCAGCCAAATTAAAGTAACCGATTTAAAGTTTATGGCAGATTTGACGATTAGATTGATTAATGGAATGGATATGAACGGAAAGTTAGCAAGTGTCACCCAAGCATACATCCGGTTTTACGTTGGCCGAATTGCTGATTTGTCTGGCTATTCTGGGCGAGATCGCCACGTTTACGCTTCCCAAGGTTCTACAATCCCAGCAGGATGAGCGAAAACGGAGCATGTCCAAGGAGGTAGCAGGCATACTGAGCGATGCGCTGCTGCAGTATAGAATAAGGGTGGGTATTACGCCCGGTACGTCCCTGGATTACGATTTGTTCCAATATATCAACTATGTCAAGTGGGATACCGCCAGCCAGATTGATTATTATCCGCTGTTTTCGGGGCCGTTAAGCTGCTCCGTGGCGGCGCCCTGCATTAAGCTGCATAATGGCGGCATTTTAAAAAGCGGAGGCGCATCCTGGTACGATACCAACACCACCAGCGCCATAGGCTTTACCTTCGATCCGGACGGCGCGTACACCGCGAGTAACGACAGCGTGAACTTTAACGTGTATATTGATGGGGCGGTTCGTTCCCGGCAGTATTTAAAAAGCAACACCACCTATCCCGGCCCTACGGTGAGAGGCCCGCAGGCGGGCGGCGATCCATCCTGGTTCACGTGGTAGCTTGGCGCTGAAACGTACTCAGGAGACTTTCTGATGGGTTTCCTGGGCAAGCGGCAGCGTAACGATAAACCGCGAGCCATGGTTGGGGGAACTGTCCACCTGGATGCTGCCCTGGTGGCGCTCCACGATTTTTTTGACGATGGCCAGCCCCACGCCGGTTCCCGGGTAGATGCTCTGCGGGTGCAGCCGCTCAAATATATTGAAGATACGGGCTTGATACTCCGGATCAATGCCAATGCCATTATCCTCCACGCGGATTGGGCAATCGGAGTCATGACAAGGCAGCGCGCTAATGCGCACTACGGGCGGCACTCCTTCCCGGTGGAATTTCAGGGCGTTTTCAATCAGGTTCTGGAATACCTGGGTCAGTTGGCTTTCATCGCCCAGCACCACGGGCAACGGATCGATTTCCACCCGGCCTTCCATGGTAGAAATCACCTCGTCCAGGTTCTGTATGGCCTCGTTGGCCACCTCGGAAAGATTGACCGCCTCAAAGGCCGAACCCCGGCTAGTGACTCTGGAAAGGGCCAGCAAGTCATCAATGAGCGATTGCATTTTGAGAATGGAAGCTTCAATGCGCAGCAGGTAATCCTGACTTTCGGGGGTCAGGTGGTTGCGCGCGTCATTGCGCAGCATTTCGCTAAAATTGTTGATTTTACGCAGCGGGGCTTTCAGGTCGTGGGAGGCTACAGCCGCGAACTGCTCCAGTTCCCGGTTGCTCTGCTCCAGTTTGGCGGCGTAATCGGCGGATGCCTTCTGGCTGTTGCTGAGTTCCTCGGTTCTTTTTGACACCAGATGTTCCAGGTTCTGGTTCAGGTGATGGAACAGACGAAAGGCGGCAAACAGCATGCAGCACACAATCAGCCCCGACAGGCACAGAATAATCAGAATTTGGGTAGAGGCCGAATAGGACGCCGCCTTTCGCAAGGTCAACAAACGCTCCTCCTCCTGGTTCATGTCGTTGGCCAAGGTTTGAATCTGTCTGCCGAACACCTGGGACTGATTTGCCAGCTGGATTTGCTTATAAGATGGAAGATGGCTTTGCAGGCTAAGGCTTTGGTTCAGCAGTTGGGCCTTTTGCCTGATTAATGTTTGCAGCCTGTTGAGGCTCCTGACTTGAGCGGGATTGTCCCCAAGGGCGCGTTGCAGGGCTTTAAGACGGCTGGGCAGGAATGCCATCGTTTCCGTATAATGCTGTAAAGATGCAGTTTTGCGGGTCAGCAGGAAGTCCCGGTGGTTTAATTCCGCATCCTGCAGGTCAAAGACAACCTGTTCGATCTGCTGCTTCACCTGGTAGGTGTGGCTTACCCAGCCGGTAGCCTCGTCCTTGCGGTACAAGCTGAGCAAGGACAACAGATAGACAATGCCCAATATGGCGATTGCAAACCAAAACATCAGGTTAATCCTGGCTTTTAACTGATCTTTCACCGGGAATCCCCCCATCAGTTTTGTATCAGTTTTGAAGCATTGCACCGGATTCTGAGTCTGTCGATGACCTTAATTTGTGTAATAAGATATTCCTTGTATAGAAAAATAGCTATTACTCCATTGGGGGGCATTGCCCGATCTGCTTACTGCAGGTGGGTAATTAAAAACAATAAGATTTTAGTTTTCAGGCTGAATTTCATTCAAATTTTACAGGTAACTTTATCATTCTTTTTCCTCCCTGACCAAAGAGCAGGGGCGTTTTGTCCAGCCAGGCTTTAGCAGCCTGCGAACTGTCTGTTTCGGTAATTTACGCCTGTCGGGAAAAGGCCTATACTGGTAGGCACTCACCGTGAGGTTTCCGTCAATGTGCAGCTTGTGTCCAAATTGTGGGGCCAGCCAGGTTGTATCGCAGGATATTGAAGTCATGAGCAATTCCGCCCTGCTGGTTAAGCTGGAGAAAAGAATCCAGTTGTGCTGCCAGCAATGCGGCTGGATGGACTTTGATGACCCGCCTATTGTCGATAAAATTCCCGCCGCCGGTTAAATCCCGCCTGGTAGGGGGAATCCAAGCCTGCCGTGTCGGACGCCGCGTTGATTCGGGAACTAGGAGTATGACGCATGCCGATTGAAAGTAATACCCTGAGCCTGTCACCCGCGCTCTATCGTCAGTTCCTTCGCCTCAAGGCGTTGTCCTGTTTTCAGGATGATCAGGACTTGATGCAAGCCGCCTTTCAGGCGCTGGAACGGGAGTGGCGGCATGGAACATTCGAGGGAGCCGTTGCCTCCAGGCGGTATATGCCGCATCCCGGCCTTGGCCCGGATGATTACGATACCTGACGCCTGAGTGAAAAGCAGGCGTATGATTCAGGGCGTACCGACCGATGTCGCCCCTGGATTTATGGTGAGCGATTTTCGCTCCACCAGCCCTTGCCTGGCGGTTTCAATCCAGCCGCAGGCCCGGTTTTCCAAGATGTCGGAACAGGCGGACAGCATGTGCAGCAATGCGATTTGCCCTTCGGTAGCCAATGCTTTCGGGTCGCTGAGCGCGTGAATGCGCTCACGAAATCCCATCAGCTCAAACAACAGCAGGAAGGCGATAAACGGGTTATCCTGCATGCATTGGTTCCACTGCCTGTTTGCGGATTGAATCGCGCCAATAAGGCTCTCCCCAGCCTGCTGCCCCTGGGCTTGCTGCACGGCTTGCCCCAATTGTCCGCACAGCGCGATCGCTTCCCGCACCTTGGCCTGTAATTCGGTTAAACCGGTCAGCAGGGCGTGTTCCCGCATTTGAATTTCCGAGTCAGACAAGAGCGGGATTTCTGGCAAGGCAAACGGGGATTTCCAACGGGAAAATTGGCCGCAAAAGTCGGAAAGGGGTTTCAGTTCAAACCCGTCAATTCTCGCCCCGCCCAGGGAGGCATTGTATAATTGCGCGGGTGCTGGGCTGCGGGCGTTTTGCACCGCAAGATCCTCAAAGTGCCGGATGAAACTTTTATACGCCTTCAGCGTGGGCAGAGGCTCCCCGTCCTGGCCGGTAACGGTATCCATGGTTTCCGGTTCCGCATACAGGGTATCGTTTGCGGGCAGGGCCATAGCGCCTTGCCCGTTTAATTGCAGCGGAATCCCCCCCGCATACACCTGGTTCCCCGGAAACGCCAGATCCTGCCCAACCAGAATAACCGGGTCGCAGCGCATGGCCAAGGCCATCTGGAAGGCGATCAGCGATACGGTGCCGCCCCCTTCTATCCGCTGGCAAGGGCGGTTCAGGGTCTTGTCCAGCCAGTCCGCAAACTGGCCGTTGTTCTGCCCCAAAAACAACAACTTACCCCTGGATGGTGTTTCGTAGCAGCAGGGCTGGGTAAACGGGCTAACTAAAAACGTAATCCGCTCCAGCACAGCTTGGGGAATGCCATGCAACTGCTCCTGCATGCCGTTGGCGTCGTAAAATACGGCAAAGTCGGGCGTAACACCCGCCTCCCACAAGCGGCGCACGGCGCTGCCTGCGGCAATTAACACGGCAGAATCCGACAGATCCCGAACAGCGTCAATTGCCTGATCCAGCGAAGGGCCACGAGAAATGACCAGCGCGGGTTTCCCGGCGAAACGTTCGAATAAAACGTCGGCAGTGTCGATTTCCGCAAAGGCGGGGCAGTTCAGGAAGAACTGTTCCAGCCATTTAAAATGAAACGCTTCGCCGGTTTTGAAGTCGTGTACCCGATCCAGTTCCAGTGCGGTTATTTTTTCCATCAGCGCCGGAATTTCGTTGGCCAACAGAAACGCACAACCTTTCAGCGCCAGCACATCCAGCCGGTATTGGGCATACAGCTGCTTGCGCAACCGCTTCAGCAGGTCGAATTCCTGGGCGACCAGCCAGACCCGACCGGAACCCAGCATGTCCGACAAGTCCACATTCTCCAGCACAAAGCGCAGCAAAGGCAGGTTGGGTTCGTAAATCACCAGTTTGCCGGGGCTGGCGCTAAATAGCTCATCCGGCAGGTAGCCCAATCCCAGCCCGATGACCAGATGCAACCGATCCGGCCCGGTTTCGCACTGGTTGCGGATGACCACCTTCGCTTCCCGCACCGGGCTTTCAGGATCATGCAAAAAGACGTCGCCCACTTTTAAGGTGAACTGACCGTCGGTGGTTTCATGGCACTCAAAGGGCGCTACGGCCTCCAGCGCTTGAAGCTGCCCGATTAAATAGCGGTGGGACTCGCAGCCCCGCAACAGCGCTTGCGAGTTTTTTTCAAAAAACATGCCCTGCCTTCTGCGCGCAAAAAGGAACCTGTTTTACTCTAGCGCGAGCATCCGGCAATTTACCTCCCATGAACAAGGGAGATTAAGGGAGATTCACCCGCTTTTCAGGTTGCCCGCCGGAAGTTCCAGGGCAACGCGGCTTATTCCCGACTGGCCGATATCGCGCCGAAACCGGGGGATTCTTCCGGCAAGCCCTGGTAGCCTGGACTATTGCGCACGAAGTTGTCCAGCGTGTGCTTGCGGTATTCGGCTTCAATGCGGTTTTCCCGATCCACCAACGCGCAGGAGCCGGTGGTAATTTTGGCCAGTTCCGGATTTTTGGCCTTCATTTCCATCCAGACCTCGGCTTCGTGCTGCCAGCTCTGGATCTCCTCGCTGAGCGAATTAAACTCATCATCATGCATGGCTTCATGTGAAATCAGGGCGGCCAAGGCTTCCGGCGGCGCGTTGCGGTGCTTTTCATTCACGAAAATCACCTGTTCCCCCTGGTTGCTCAGCCAGCTCAGGGCGTCATAATTCTTCAACGCCTTGTTAATGGTCTTCATGTCCTTGAAAATGACCCGCATGGGCTTGTTCACAATCCGGGTCAGGGAGGCTTCCCCGCCCCCTTGCTGCATCAGGGCGAAGGCTTTCATGATCGCCTCGTCCCGTGTGCATCTCAGAAAGGAGGTCATGGAATAATGGGTCTGGGAGAAGGCAGGAAATTCGTCCGCAACCAGGGCGAACAGCAAAGCGCCCGTCACGGTGGCCACGGGTATGTAACGGGGCAGGCTGAAAATGGGGCGCGCGTTCCAGGTAGGCATAGGATGACCTGTGGTTGGGGACAATGGGGGACGGTTTGATTAAGACCGTGTGATTAATAAGATCTATCGGCGGGTTTGTCGAATCTTTAAAAAAAATTTTCGGGACGGGTAATAAATGGCCTGTTTCAAGTTTATGGACAATCGGGCGGATTGCAGGGCAGGAAAGCCTATGGTTTCATGACTGGGCTTTTGGTATTCAGGGGTAATTTTTTGACTATGATGCGGCTATCCATGCGGCCCAATCCGGCCATCATAACCACGCGGCCCGTGCGTTTCGGGGAAGGGAAGGCCCGTGGCGTAAGATTATCCCTGCGGAAAAAGGCGAACTGCTTAACGGCCTTCAGCAGGCCATTCGGGAATACCGCGTCCAGAACCCCCAATTCCAGCGCAAGCTGGATCCCCGGCTTCGGGAGGCGCTGGGAGATCCCTTGCCGTACCATCGGCAAGTACTGCGCACGATGGGAACGATGGTTTCCATATTGCATACCGGGTTTCGCTCCGGGTTTGACTACTCACTGGTCTGGCTGCGGTCTTTCCTGGGATGCCCCGGCTGGCGGCTTTTGCCAGATGCTGAAAACGCTGTCTCCAGATGATTCCCTTACCCCAGCAATAACTTTTCCACCAGCCAGCCTTCCCAGCGGCTTTGGAAAAACGCCATAAACCGTGGCTGATGCCCCGTATAATAGCGTTCCACCAAGCGGATGGCAGTGGATACATCCATATCGTCGATTTCATTCTTTTGTTGTAGCCAGGACAGCGCTTTGGCGTACCATTGCACCAGCAGGCAGGCGACAGCAGCCATGGCCAACAGCGTGGAAATGCTTCCCCCGGAGGATAACAGCCTTTTGCGTTGCAGCATAGCGTATAAAAAAGCGTTCAGCCGATGATGATGCTCCGGGTTCCAGGGAATTTTGCCTTGCCCTGTCACCTGAAGGGGCAGGCCGAAGAGACGGGGATCATGGTAATGGCCCCCACGCAGCAGGCTGACCCAACTCATGCTGCGGTAGGGCTTTCGCAGGAAAAACAGGGTGAGCCACCAGCCAATGGGCTGCTGAAAGCGAAACATCTGCGCATTTGGGCCGCCTGAGCCGTCCTTCAGTAGAAGCTGAGCCTGCTTCAGGGCCGCTTCCGGGTGGATGCCGGGCTGATTAAAAATAGCCCGCAGACCGGATTGCCAGGCATCGTATTCCGCAATGGACAATGCCCCCCACAAGCCTTTCCGCACCCGTTTGGGAAACGGGGTAATGTCCTCAAACTGCGCGGCTTCCTGCTGCCGAAGCACTTGCAGGGGTGTTTCCTCCTCCAGCAGTTGCCCCTTGGCATCCCGACCAGGAGAAGAGGCGGGTTTGGGCAAAATGGGCTGAAAGGCCAGCAGCAGTTTTTCGGAAATATGCTTGCAGGCTGCGGAACTCTCGTGCCTGACGCTGCCATCCGGCATGCGCGTACTGGCAAAAGGAAACCGCTGGCATTCGTGTGGCTTCAGGGCCAGCCCTTCGTGGACTTCCACCATGCAGCGCTTGTCATCCGCCAGAAACACGCATACGTTCTGGTCAGTCAGGGGAATCCGGTGCATGCCCTGCCCCATGTCGGTCAGGTTGCGGTTCGTTTCCGCCAGGCGGGCCTGCACCCAAGGCTTTTCCAGCAGTTGTGCCGCCTTATGGCCTTCTATCGGGATGTTCCAGCTACTGCAACATTCCCCGCACAGGTTGCATTGAAAATAAAGCGGTGGGTTTGAGTCCTGGGCCATCTTCACTTATGATAGGGATAGTAATGAACGCTGATCCTGAGGCTCCGGCATGCACCCGTTTCTTTTCGAGATTTTTGGACTCAAAATATACTCCTACGGGGTGCTGGTGGCGCTCGCCTTCCTGCTGGGCTTCGCCCTGATCGTCCACCGGGCGAAAAAAGCCGGGGACAACCCGGATGACTACCTGGAAGCGATTATCTGGTTCATTATAGCAGGCATTGGCGGGGCCAGGCTGTTCTATTTCATCTGGTACCCGCAGGTGTTTTTCAGCAACCCGCTGGGTTCCCTGTTCAGCCAGGGCGGGCTGGTGTGGTACGGCGGGGTGATTGGCGTGATTATCGCCAGCCTGCTGTATACCCGGCTCAAGAAAATCAGCATGAACCACTTCGGCGATATCGTCGCGCCAGCCGCCGCGCTGGGTCTTGCGATCGGTCGGGTGGGCTGTCTGCTGGCCGGTTGCTGTTACGGCGCGCCTTGCGATTTGCCCTGGGCCATCCACTACCCGCACGGACATGAGACCCACGGGCTTGCCGTCCATCCCGCGCCCCTGTACGAAACGGGCCTCATGTTAATCGTCATGGCGATATTATTGAAACTGGATCGCAAAAAGCCGTTTGAGGGCTATACCCTCTGGTGGTTCTTCATTATGGCTAGCATGGTGCGCTTCGGGCTGGAATACATTCGCGGAGACCGGCTGGTGTGGATGAGCGATCTGAACCTCAGCGCCTCCCAGGTGGTGAGTATCCTGGGTATCGTTCTAGGGCTGGCCATGCTGGGCTGGCTTTCCACCCAAAAGCTGATTCGGGTGCAGGTGGCCAACCAGCTTTCCAAAAACTGAGGATTATCCGGCCCGTTTTCTATGGATGACGGTCGGGTCATTTTTGGTTGTTCATCGTTTTTTTAGCATTGTTTCTCGCCAATCGGGATGGTTAAGGCATTGTTCAGCCTCTATGTGTTACATCGCCAGCGAATAGCCGGTTCAAAACCACTTTCCGCTGCGTTTGCGGGCAAGGAGGCGTTTTAATATGGCGTATTCCGGCGCATGGTGCGCTTCGGCCTCCGGTGGGGGACTGTACCCGTGGGGGGCTTATTATGGGGGACTTTACCCGAATCAGAACCGAAATATCCCGTTTCCGCCTGGCCGGGGGCGTGACTATCCTCCCTTATGGCCGAATCCGCAGACTTTCCAACCGATGACGGTCTTTCCAGCTCCCGACCAGTTTGCCGCATCCGAGCCAAAGTGGGAACCATTCCGGCAGCTAGACGGACAACCACACGTTGACCCGCCTGTCGGTCAAAATGCCGGACAACCACCTAAAATGAAAGAGGGGCCATCCACATCACCGAAAGAGGAGGGTTCCACTCTGGAAATCCTGGCGGACAGCCTGTCCCGCATCCCGGAATCCGAGCGTACGCCTCTTGAGCAAGGCACCTCCCGTGATGTGTACGACCGAATGTCCCGCTTCACCACGGAAAACAGCAGCGCGCCCGTTAAAATTCTGGATTACTGGCTGAACCTGCAATCCTTTTTTGCCGCTATGCTGCACGGCGGCCCCACACCTCGCCAAAAGGCGCTAAAAGCCCTACAGCCCGATGTTTTAAAATTTAAATTGGGGCGGCAAGGCGGCTACCAGCCGGATCGATACCTAGGCGTCTGGCCGGGGATTTATCGCCCCAATGGCTTGGCCCGCAAGGCGTTTATTGAGCCGGTCAGCATTCTGGGCTGTATTTGGGACGGGTTTAACGCCTTTTTCAATTACGCGTCACAGTATAACTCCCTTGGCGCCGGGCTGGTGGCCGGTATGGCGGAAGCCGCCAGCGCGACCGGTTTTGGCTGTTACTACGCCGAATCGATTCTGTACCCTTGCATGGATGCCACCATGAAGGGTCTGGCCCTGCTAAGCCCTCGCATTAAACGCATTAACCGGGAACTGGCCGGGGAGTTGCCCCAACAGCTCACCAGGCAAGGCATACCGCTTTCCTACCGATTGGCCCGGACTTTCGCGGGCGGTGCGGTGGGCCTGGTGGTGATTGAATCCGTGATTCGGGCTTTTAGCCACTGGGTAACGCCCACACTGGCCAAAAGCCTCGGCCCCCGGCTGGATCAGGCATTCGGTGCAACCCCGAACGGGGCGAATGGAAATGACCATCCTGCCTTTGGCGCGAAACCGCTGGCGCATCCCCTGCCTGCTGCTATTCGCAATGGCAACCCGTTTTACGCGCAACCGGCATATGGGTATGCGGCTGATAAGAGGTCAGGAAATCCGGCGCATTAACAGCGTCACGCTGGCGGCAATGGCCTCTTGAGTGCCGACCGGCGGGAATTTTTCCGCCGTTTTGGCTTTTACGGAAACGCAGTCCAGCGACAAATTCAGCAAATTCGCTAAGTTTTCCCGAATTTGCTGTTTGTACGGCCCCAGCTTGGGCTTTTCCAGAAAAATAGTGGCGTCCAGATTACCCACCGTGTAAGCGGCTTGGGCGATTAGCGGCAGCACTTTCTGTAACAGCACGGTGCTACTGATGTTCTTATACTGCTCATCCGTGGGCGGGAAATGATCGCCGATATCTCCCAGGCCGCAAGCGCCCAGCAACGCATCTATCAGGGAATGCAGCAGCACGTCCCCGTCGGAATGAGCCTCGCTGCCCACCGGGCTTTCAATGCGAACGCCGCCAACCATCATGGGCTTTTCGGGAATCAGCCGGTGAATATCGTAGCCCTGTCCGATTCTGTAAGGCAGCATGGTAATTCCTATCGGGACTCCAGCGGCAAACTACCCAGCACAAAGCGTTCAATGGCTTCCGCCACCCCGTCCTGATCGATGGTGGGCGCCACAAAGTTGGCATGCTGTTTCACGTAATCCGGCGCGTTGCCCATGGCCACCCCAATTCCGGCATGCTCAATCATGGAAAGATCATTCCCCTGATCGCCGATTGCCATAATCTCTTCGGGCTTGATGCCCCACTCATCCGCCAGCGATTTGAGGGCGTTCCACTTGGAGGCGGAAACATCGATAATTTCGCAAAAATTGGTGCGGGAGCGACAGAAGGACAAGCGCCCCGCAAAGTGTTGCTCCAGGTAATCCAGCAAAATATCGAGCCGGGTATCGTCAATCACCATAATTTTAGTGGGGTCTACCGTCATGCTGCCCAGCAGATCTTCATGGAAGATGGGTTCAACACCAGCGGCCCGGCTGTAGAAAGGCGCGTGGTGGTTGTCCGGGTGCGTCCACAGGCTATCGTTCATGTACAGGTTTACATGATATTTTTCCGCCAGCAGAGTCTGCATCACTTCTTTGGCCAGTTCCATGCGAATAGGAGCATGGAAGCGCAACGTGTGGCCGTCGTTCAAATCTCGGATCATCGCGCCCTGGTAGCTTACCAGTGGCTCCACAATGCCGATTTGCCGGGCAAAGGGCAGCGCGGAAAGGAACATGCGCCCGGTGGCAATGACCACTCTCACGTTCGTGCGGGTAATCAGGTGGCCCAGCAGTTGCAGCACACGGGGCGAGATTTTCAGGTGGTCGTTGACGACGGTGCCGTCAAGATCCAGGGCAACCAGTTTAATCATGCCCCTATCATACAACTAATCCCCCCGCCTTTTGCAAATGGGGAATCTAGACCGTTCATTTTTTAAGTTCAGTGGGTTTTAAGAAAAATCTGGTTTTGTATGAGTAGATGATCATGATTCCTTCTCCTGGCTTTGTGCCTGGCAATTTTGCCAAAAATAATCTGGCTCGGCCTTACCATGTAAGATTTTCTGGTAGTAAAACGGCTCAAAAATCTCCCAGAGAAATTGAGTTGGCAGAGTTGGAAAAAAAGATACAAGCTTTGGAGTACGCTAGGGAGAAAGAAAAGGCAATTCGGGCCGCAAAAAAGAAACGACGTGCTGACAAAAAGGCCAAATATGGCTATGTGGACAGGGGACTATGGCAAAATTTTCTGAATTGCTACAAGGCTGGCTATAGTTCTCCGCTTCCCATTCACCGCAGGCCGTTGGCGTTTCTATCGGTAGATAATCTTAAATATGGGTGGGCAAAACTAGATAAGCACCTAAGAAAACAAGATGGTCGCTCGGAATTCCTGGATGTATTTACGATTGCGGTGGAATTTTTTCTGGCCGTTATAACATATGGAGCAATGCCGTTATTACGCATGTTGTTTCCAATAAATGCAACTTTTCCTATTAATAAATTTCTTCTGGCGGTGCAAGAGCGAGCGGCGGATAAGCTCAAGAAATGAAGCCTTACGGGCTTTCAGGGGAAGCGCCGTCTTCTTCGCACCATTTTTTGGCGATTTTAAACAATTCTTCCATGGCGGTCACCAACTCCTTGCCACGCTCTGAGAGGCCATATGTCACCTGCGGGGGGATGGTGGGGACATGATCACGGTAGATAATGCGGGATTCTTCCAACAGCCGCAGCCGCTCGGTAAGCACCTTGGAGGAAACACCGGGAATGCCTCTTTTGAGTTCTCCGAAACGCATGGGGCCGTTGGTGCAAAGCTGCCACAGAATATAACTGGTCCATTGGCCCATCAACAGCCGCAGCAAACGATCCATGGGACATCCCACGGGGCTTTCGGGTAGTTTAGGTTTCAAGGATTTATGGGGCATGGCTAGTTACCAAAAAGTACCTACTTTTTTTTCGTAACCACGATGGGTATACTGCATTCAGTTACTTATAGTAACTAGCTTACTACAAGTAACTCTATTTTTAAAGAGGCGCATTCGACAGTCAAACCGCTCCATCCCGAATATTACCCCAATCGAAGGGCATGCGGGAACAGGCAGGAGGGTTGCAGTCGCTTGCCAATGCAGGAGAGGAGCCTATGTCGACTATTGCCGTATCGGAACCAATCAAACACCTTGCCAGGGATTTAAGCCAGGAGCCGCCGCGCAGCCCGCGTGAAACCCTGGGTGGTTACGTCATCGCCGCGCGGGTACTGGACAAATGCCGGGCCTTCCTGAACGGGACGCTTGGGGAGTACGATTTTGACTGCTTTATGGACAACATGTTCTTTGGCTTTGCGGGCATCCAGGCGGGTGACTTCAAGGCGTTCGTGGCCACCGGCGCTTCCGATGAGCAGGTGGGCGAATGGATTAAAGCCCATGCGCAGCAGAAAGATCGGGCCGAGGTAGTGAAATGGAACAACCAGTGCCGTTACACCACGCCCAAGGACATGCCGGAGCGTTTCCAGGTGTTTATGGAAGACTACATTGCGGAAAACCTGCCCAAGGGCCGCCCGGTTTACCATGTGTTCGACATTTTCGACCTGGAAGAGGGCCGCATTTAAAGGCGGATTCTAAAAGAGGGACGATGCAAGAAGATCAATCATCAGGAAGCGAACTATTGAAACTGACTCAATCACCGTTCAAAGAGAGTCAAACGAAGAGGAGAAGCCCATTATGACCACCGTAACCGTATCCGAAAAACTGAAAACCCTGGCCAAAGACCTGACCAAAGACTACCCGCGCAGCCCTCGGGAAGTACTGGGCGGCTTTGTTATCGCCGGGCGCACCCTGGACAAATGCCGGGCCGTGCTGAATGGCACCGCAGGAGAATATCACTTCAATTGCCCGCTGGACAGACTGTTCCTGGATTTTGCGGGCATCGACGCCGACGAGTTCAAGGCATACGTGGCCACCGGCGCTTCCGATGAAGAGGTGTGCGCCTGGGTGAAGGAGCATGCCAAGCAGCAGGATCGCACCGAGATTGTAAAATGGAACAACCAGCAACGTTACACCACCATTAAGGAACTGCCGGAGCAGTTGCAGCTCTTTATGGAGGACTACATTCCCGAAAACCTGCCCAAGGGCAGCATTGTATACCACTGGTTCGACGTGTACGACATCGAGGAAAAGCGAATCAAATAAAAAGACAGGCTCCTAAAGAGCTATCTTTGGAGTAATCTCATGGCGGGTTTGCTGCTGGAACTGCATCCACTAAAATGGATGGACTCGAAACCGTCCGGTTGGCAGAACGAAAAGCAAACCCGCACCTCCGCTTCAACCTGTTGAAGATTTAGCCCAGCAAAAGAGGAAAGGGAATCGTTATTATGGCTCAAATGCTCACCAATCACTTGGACCCCCCGATGACCTGTAGCAGCCCGGCTTTATTGAAGACTTTCGCGGTCGAGAAAATGCAGCCGGAATGGCATGACTGGAAATGGCAGTTCAGGAATCGCATCACCAACCTGGAAACACTGAAGGAATACATTTGCGTTACGGGGGAAGAGGAAAAAGCCTTTCAGGCGGCGGGCAAAAACCTGCCCTTCGCCATTACGCCCTATTACATCGATTTGATTAATCCACAAGACCCCAACGATCCCATCCGCAAGACGGTGATTCCCCGGATGGCGGAATTTACCACCACCGCCGCCGAAATGGTGGATCCTTGCGGCGAGGACGGCAAAATGGTAGCCCCCGGCCTGGTGCATCGCTACCCGGATCGGGTGCTGTTCCTGGTGAACGAGACTTGTTCCGTGTATTGCCGCTACTGCACCCGCAGCCGACTGGTGGGCAGCGGCAAGCACGAAGTGGATTTTTCCGCCGCTTACGAATACCTGCGCAACCATTCTGAAATTCGGGACGTGCTGATCTCCGGCGGCGACCCGCTGGTGATGTCCGATGAGAAACTGGAAGGCATTATTAAAAACCTGCGGGCCATTCCCAGCATCGAAATCGTAAGAATCGGCACCAAAATCCCGGTGGTGCTGCCCCAGCGGATTACGGATGACCTGGTGAACATGCTCAAGAAATACCATCCGTTTTACATGAGCATCCACTTTTTGCACCCCGATGAAATTACGCCGGAAGTGGAAGCGGCCTGCAACAAGCTGGCGGACGCCGGAATTCCCACCTTCAGCCAGACGGTGTTGCTGAAAGGCGTGAACGATGATGCGCCCCTGATGAAAACCCTGATGCAGAAGCTGCTCAAAATCCGGGTACGGCCCTACTACATTTACCAGTGCGATCCCGTGCAGGGAACCTCGCATTTCCGCACCAGCATTGACAAGGGGCTGGAAATTATGGAGCATTTGCGCGGCCATACCACGGGCTACGCAATCCCGACTTACGTGGTGGACGCCCCCGGCGGCGGCGGAAAAATCCCGGTTACGCCAGATTACGTGGTGTCCCGCGAGCCGGGGAAAACCACGTTGCGCAACTACAAGGGCGAGGTGTATCACTATCTTGAGGAATAGAAACATCTGCTCAGCCTGAAACGCAGCTTTCAATCAGCTTTTAGCCTGTATAGGATCCGATCTTTTTACCCCGTTTTTCGGTAGGGAAGGATCGGATTCTTAACATTTCGTAAACAAACGTTCCGAAATCCCAAATGATTGTTTTTATGCTTGTACAGGGTTTGATATAGGCTGGAAACATAGAGAGAGTTGAAAAAAGAACGGTATAAAAACCATAACGGTTGGACTGGGCTTACACTTGGCTGGTGGAGAGATTCCGTTGCCCTGGAATGCATTTTTCCAACAAGGCGGGTTTCTCGTAAAAGATACGAATTATCTTGATACCCCATTGTTTGTATGAGTTGAGTGATTAACAGTGATTAAAAAGATGAGTAAAAGAGTAAAAGGGAATTAATAAGGCATACACCGCTATTATCGGAAGTCTCCGCGCGAATCGCCTTGAGCGGCCCCAAGGGAGATTCCCGGTAACAAGCAAGAGGGAGAAAGGGAATACATGACGACATTCAATAGCATTGGAATGGGTGAGAATCCGCTCACCGTGGGCGTGGCGCTGACCGCCCCGAAAGACTTGAAAACCAGGGAGCTGCAAGCTGCTCCGCAAGCGTCTGGCAATAGCCACGGCATTACGCCTACCTTCAGCATGACCCTGGAGTATTCGGTGGAATCCACCCGACGGGAGGAGCATTACGAACGAAAAACGCAGGCCGAAAAAGAAAAGGGCGAGAACGCGCCTGACGGAGCCACAGGCGATCCGCAGGCGCCCGACGGGGCGTTGAACCCTCAGGTGATCGCGGGCCTTAAAAACAAGATTAGCGAGGCGAATTTATACGCTGGCGCCTCCGGAAACCCGCAGCTGCAAATGTCCATTCTGGTGGGTGCGCTGGGAAAGACCCAATCCCTGATCAAGGATTATCTCGGTAGTTTTGGGAGCAATGTCATCCCGGCGGATGCAGCCACTTATATTGCCGATTTGGGACGAATCCACCATCAGATTATTCAATCGTTGTCGGAAGTGACGGCTAAAAACCCGCAAGCCCCGATGGCCACAAAAGCAAACAGGCTTTTGGCCGGAACGGAGGGCTCCCCGTTTCATCTTTAGTAGAGTCCCATAAGAGAGTTTCAAGGCTTTAACTCGCGCTCCTCTCAGCACGATTGGCCCGGTATCCAGGTGGACGCCGGGCCAATCAAATAATAAAACGGACTGCCAATATAGAGGCTCCAGCGAATTTAATGCTCCGGTTTTTTCCGGCCTGTTTTTTCTGACCCACTTTTTCTGATAGGATAAACCCTGGTGATGCAATAAGGGGAGCGTTTCGCATGTCTGGGTATATTGCAGCGGTTAGCGCCTGATGGCCATTTCTTCAGGTTCGTCTGAATCGACAGGGGAAGCCGATTTTTCCCATCGGTTTTCCGAAAAAGTGGAAGCGGCCATTGAAGGCTTGCTCATGTTTGTGGCGTGTTACGGACAAACTTATTTACTGATTCTGCTGCATCCATTTAAAGCCGCAAAGCGCCTTGTGGTATACACTATGCCAAACGGCAAGGCTGATAAAAACCAACCTTATATTTTGCCGCTAACCTTCTTTTTCGTTTCTTATTTGCTGCATGCGGTGTTTCTGTTCGGGGTGGAATTCCACCAGTTGTTTAGCCAGGTGCAGGATTATACGCCTGCCAACTTTGCCAAAGCCCTGCCCATTTTGGTGCGTAATCTCTCATTTCACTATGGCTCCGGCGAGGATTTTTTCAAGCGCATTGCCTGGTCTTTACCCCTGGTGGCAATTTTAATGCTGAGCAGCGCCGTATCGGCCTGGGCAATGGCGGCGGGAAGAACCCAAAACAGACGCATCAAGCAGAATTTGCAGGCATTCTGTTATGGCTTCGGTTATTTCTGGAACAGTATTGCGCTGTGGGTGGCGTTGGTATTTTTGCTGCTGTTGTTCGGCAATATGCAATTACCGCTGTTTAATTCCGATTTGCCCTTGTTTTCGCGGGTTCAGGAATTGATCACCATTGGAATAAAGCCGGTTACCTTTGTGGAAAGTGTGCTGATTCTGGCCATTATCTGCATTGCGTTTTTCGGGTTGCCGGTATTGGGGCTATGCTTTGTGTTTGTCGCGCTGCAAGAAATTTATGGAGACCTGGCGACAGCGCCCAAAACGCGATGGCTGCACACGCTTCGATTAATCCTGGCCGCGCTGGTGTTTTGCATTGCCGCCATGATGGCCCTGTGGGTGGAACACCGGGTGCTTATTCTGGAAGGGGTAGCCGCTTAAATTTCGCCGCTATTGAATGGAGAGGCGATCGTAATTGGGCAGGTTCAACGCGTTAATTTCCAGCCCATGCACATACGGTTTGACCAGATAGGTTTTTTCGGCCACATAAATGGGGATAATGGCCGCCTCTTTTTCCAGCAGCAGGCGCTGGGCCTGATCGTACAATTGCTGTCGCTGTTCGGGCTTGAGACTAACCACGGCGGCCTGCACCAGCGCATCGTAGGTTTTACTTTTCCATTCGGTGTGGTTGTTGCCGCTATCGGACAGAAACACGCCCATAAAGCTGTCCGCGTCTGGGTAATCCACAAACCAGCCCAGCCGAAAAATTTGCGGCGGATCTTCATCCAGCTTACTGAGCAACACTTTCCATTCCATGTTGTCCAGCCGCACATCCACATTCAGGTTCTTTTTCCAGAGGTACTGGGCAATTTCAGCCTCTTTCTGGATGTCGTACAAGGTCTGGAAGCTTAAATGCACGGTCGGGAAACCCTTCCCGTTCGGATATCCGGCTTCCGCCAGCAGTCGCCGCGCTTTTTCCGGATTGTAGGCCAACCCGATATTGGGATTGTAGCCGGTCAGCCCCGGCGTAATCCATGACGTGATCGGCTTTTGCCCGCTTTGCATCAGTTCCGGGTAATAGTCGCGATCCAGCGCGTAGGCAAATGCTTGGCGCACCTTGGGATTATCGAACGGCGGCTTTTTGATGTTAAAGCCAAAATAGTTGATGCGGTGCAAAATGCTGGTATGGCAATCCGGGCTTTTACGTAGGCGGCGCACGTCAAACGAAGGGATGCTGGTGGTGGTCTCAATAAAGTCCAACTCGCCATTTTCGTACATCACCACGCTGGTGTTGGCGTCGTTAATCATGTACATTTCCAGCGCTTTAATCCGAGGGCGTCTGGCCGGGTCTTTCTCATAAAAATACGGGTTGGGCCGCAGCACAATCTTGCCTTCATGCGCCCATTCGCCCATTTGGTAAGCGCCGTTGCTGATTAAATTTCCAGCCTCGCTGAACTTGTCGCCGTACTTTTCAATCATGTCGCGCCGCAGGGGCAGCATAATGGGAGAGGCAGCCAAATCCAGGAAAAACGGCGTGGGCCGCTCCAAATCGACAATCAGCGTGTGCGCATCCCGCGCTTGTACGCCCACCTGGCTGAAATCTTTGATTTTACCGTCGTAATACGCCTTGCCGTTTTTCAGTTCATATAGAAAAAACGCGTAAGGCGCGCCGGTTTCCGGGTTAAGCGCCCGCTGCCACGAATAAATAAAATCCTGTGCGGTGACGGGATTTCCGTCGCTCCAGCGGGCGTCTGGCCGCAAATGAAAGACATAATGCTTCCCGTCCGGGCTAATCTCCCAGGATTGGGCCATAGCGGGTTGGGCGTGCATGGCCTGATCAAACTGGGTAAGCCCCTTGAAGAGGGGCAGTAATACGGAAAAAGAGGTGAGATCACCCGTTTTGGCGGGATCCAGATCCGGCGGCTCGGTGCCCAGGTTCACCCGAAAGACTTGATGTTGCCGGGCGGTTTCCGACTGCTGCGTTTTTTCGCTCGGCCCGCAGGCGGAAAGCAGCAGACAAAGCGCCATACCGACGACCATACCGCCTTTACGCAGAAACGATTGATTGGAACGGGGTGCTACCATTGCTCTCAACTGAATAATGGAACCTTAGCCATTTGGGGTTTGTGCTTGTATCATATCATCCCTTATCATAGAGAGGATGCCGGTTTGGAAATCCTGTTGCCGGGGGGAACCGAAAGAGGTTGGAGGCGCACTGTTGAGCATGGATATCGCATATGATCGTTACTCCCTGATCATTAACGGGAAGCGGGAGTTTATCCGCAGCGGGGCCATGCACTATTTTCGGCTGCCCAGCCAGTCGCTCTGGAAAGATCGCCTGTTCAAGCTGAAGGCCGCCGGGTATAACGCGGTGGATCTCTATTTCTGCTGGGGCTACCATAGCCCGGCGCAAGGCGTATACGACTTTACGGGCATTCGGGACGTGCGCAGGCTACTCCAGATTACTCAGGAGCTAGGTTTGTACGTCATCGCCCGGCCCGGCCCCTATATAAACGCGGAGTTTTCCGGCGGAGGCTTCCCCGGCTGGTTGCTGGCCAAAACGCATTTGCCGCTGCGGAACCGTCGGGAAGGCGCGTTTGAATGGTCCGATGAGTATATGGGCTACGTGCGCGAATGGTGGGAGCGGATTATTCCCATCCTGAACGAGGCGCCCAACATCATCATGATGCAGATTGAGAACGAGTACGCCACCTTAGAAGTGGAGCCTGACTACATGCGGGCCATGTACGATATGACCCGCGAACTGGGCGTGAAAGTGCCGCTGTTCCACAACGATTTGTACGTAGCGGGCTTGTACGAGGACATTGTGGACATTTACGCCTTCGATAACTATTCCGTCACCCAGTTTGAGACCGACTGGCGGGAAATGCCGGAAGTGTTTCAGGTGCTGGATCATGTGGAGGACAACCTGCGGGAGTTTTGCCAGGAGCGCCCACTGATGGCCGCCGAGTTGCAGGCGGGCTGGTTCGGCACCTGGAAAGGCTACAAGTACGAGAAAATTACCGAACTGCTGGGGCGCGAGCATATCGGCATTTCCACAAAAAGCCTGTTGGGGCAGGGATTGACCATTTTCAACCACTACAAGGCCATTGGAGGCACCAACTGGGATTACACCGGCAGCATCGAAACCTATACCTCCTACGATTTCGGCGCGCCCATTTCGGAAGCGGGAACCAATACCGAGCGACTGTTTGAGGCCAAAGCGATCAACTATTTTCTGCAAAGCTTCGATTTTGCGGCGACCGATCGCCGGGAAGCCTTCCCGCAGCCTTTGTCTCATCCTGAGTGTTTTTATGGAGTACGCTCTCCCAAGGGCTTACCCGAAACCTATTGGCTGTTTTTACGCAACCTGACTTACGAACCCCAGATTTTAACCGTGGGCGAGCAATACCCGGTGACAGTACGCCCGTTTGAGGTGCTGACGCTGCCCTACCGGGTGCCGCTAAAGTCCGGTTACGAGCTGACTTTTTGCACCACAGAAGCGCTTTACCAGAATGAGCGGGTATTGGTGCTTAAAGCAGACCGTCCGCTGACCGCCTGCCTGTCCTGCCCGGCCTCCACATCGGCATTTATGGTGGAGCGCAATGCCGAGGATGTGGCGTTGCTGGAATCGGCCCAGGGCAGCCTCACCTTCCACTGCCCGGAATTGCCGGAAGGCGAGTTGCGCCATTTGCAGGTTGGCGATTTGAATATTATTCTGCTGGGTCAACACCTGGTGGATACCTTTTGGGTGGAAGAAGGCGGCGAACTGGTGGCCGGGCCGGAAATGCGCCTGCGGGATGGCGCTTACGCGCTGGCCCAGGGCAACCGGGAATATTACCGGATTTCTGCCGACGGGTCGAGTGTTGAGCGCCTGGAATTGCCGCGCTCTGAAACCGTGGACATTCCCCCACTGCGAAACTGGCAAATTCTGGACCTGTCTCTTATACACATCTGACGCTGCCGACGAATAGAGAGGTGT
>CABHPA010000035.1 GCA_902168245.1 Candidatus Melainabacteria bacterium | reverse complement strand
TCAACTGTTTTCCCAATAATTCTAACTGCTCAATCTCTTGGACATGCTCAGCAGCCATCTGACGCTCTCCAACCAACTTTAATTAGAAAAGCTTACCAAATGCCCTTGTTTAATGGAATTGGTATAAGGAGTGTTAATTTCAGTGTAACGATCTCGATTTGGGTTATTGGCAAGTCCATTAGCGGCAAGAGCCCGCCTTAAGCAAGGCGGGCTCTTGAAATTGCCATAGGACAAAAGGCGCTTACTTCTTCTTTTCAACCGCTTCTTTGAACCTCTTCCCAGCCGAGAAGGCCGGAACGGTTTTAGCGGCAATCTTCAGCTCTTTACCCGTCTGGGGGTTCCGCCCGGTTCGAGCTGCCCGCTTGCGGGGCTCAAACGTCCCAAAACCTACCAAGGTAATCTTTTTACCCTTGGCCACCGTTTTGCTAATGGCTTCTACCAAGGCATCAATGATTTCAACAGTTTGCTTTTGAGACTGCTTGGTCTTTTTGGCAACCTCTTGTACCAACTCTTCTTTATTCATCCGAATAGACCTCTTCTCAATCAGACTTGCTCAATCCCAATCATTACTATACTTGGCTTTTCGCCGGATGAGCCAGTCGATTAATATTTCTTAACCTGGCATGGCTGGGTCCTGCCTTCGTGTATTCGCTTTGGCAAATCAATCGGAATTGCCTGTGGCAAAACCTTACGCTGGACATGAATTGGGGAATGGTGGATATCAGAGTCCTAACTGTTTAAGTAAATCTTTTAGGCCGTTTACTAGTGGAGGCAAGCGGATTGTCTTTTAAATTACTGCTCCAGTCACAGCGAAGACACCAAATTCGGTTTTCCCGCTCTATCGGGTGATAGTATGCCACGCTATAACTGGTACTACTCAATTTAAATTCTTGGCTGCCACAGACGGGACACCCTGATAGCCCAAGCTGCCCAGTATGGATGATCAACCTGAACTCTCCTTGTCCGATTGTATGGGGAGTCGGACTGTATCAGAAAGACCCAAGCTCGAAAAGAATTAAATTAATAATGCTGAGTTTCCTTCGGGGCCAACGGGGGAAATCCGCCATTTTCCAGGTTTATCGGCGTAACTAAAATATCCCTCCTCAAAGACCATTGGGTAATAGCGCTTGCGCCAGTTGGTCTTTTAACGACCAGACCATCAACGGATTTATTGGATAACGGTTTGCTTTAGGATGCTCTCGCATTTTCGTTACTTACCCCGAAACTAAAGAAAGGTAACCCTAATATGATGAAGAACTGGCTACTTTCATCCGCTCTGGCCTCACTTCTGTTGCTGAGCCTAGCCTCTAGCCCTGCAATGGCAGATAAGCAAGTACCCGTTGCACAAGCCAACCCTGTCAATACACCAACCCAAGAGAACTCAGCAGGATCTTCCGCTGCTCCAGCTCAAAGTCCTTCTGAGCAAAGCCCTTCCTCTACACCAGATAGTCCCAATGCCACCACAGTACAGCCAACACCTGAGAACCAAGCCGGAAGTACTAATATCAATCAGAGCCAATCGACTGTCAGAGGCTACTGGTAATCCTTTTTCCCTTCGAAAATGCCCCAGCAACTACCAAGCTCTCCTGTTAAATGCAGGAGGGCTTTCTTATAGATTGCCTTGCCCTGACCTATCAGCCCGATGCAAGGGTGAAGTATACCCTAACCTGATGTCAGATCCCCCCAGCCAAACCCGTCAGAATAGACTCCGATTTTTAATTTCTTGACAATATTTGCAAAACCTCTTAGACTTTAACTTGACAAAAATGAGAGGTTTAATGTCCAAAGGACAACGGGTCGGCTACATTCGGGTGAGCGCGTATGACCAAAATCCAGAACGGCAGCTCGAAGGCACCCAACTCGATAAAATTTATACCGATAAAGCCTCAGGCAAGGACACTAAACGACCTCGCTTAGAAGCTTTGATGGGCTTTGTACGAGAGGGCGATACCGTGATTGTCCACAGTATGGATCGTCTGGCTCGGAACTTGGATGATTTACGAAGCATTGTGCAGCGATTGACTCAAAAAGGGGTTCAAGTTCAATTTGTTAAAGAGAATTTGGCCTTTACAGGAGAGGATTCCCCCATGGCCACCCTGATGCTGTCCGTGATGGGAGCCTTTGCCGAGTTTGAACGAGCCTTGCTGAAAGAACGCCAGCGGGAAGGCATCGCCATTGCCAAGCAGAAAGGCATCTATAAGGGGCGTAAGAAAACCTTGAATCCAGAACAAGCACAGATTCTCCGGCAGCGGACGCGACAGGGCGAAAAGAAATCCGCCTTGGCTAAAGAGTTTGGCATCAGCCGAGAGACGCTTTATCAATATCTACGGGCAGAATACACCTAATATTTGAGACGAGATATTTTGTCAGTAACCATTTTCAGAGTTTGTATCAATAGTGGAGAAAGCCTGAATAACGCCGCTGATAGGGCTATATCAGATAAGATCCACCCAAATAGCACGTTTTCTGCCGCATGTCCTTCCCCTAGGTGGAATCGGGAGCATCCCAGAAAACGGGACACCCCCCTTTGTTCAGCGCTTTTCAGTCGGCTTTAGCGCAGGCAATTTGTCCTGTATACCAAAGGATTTTTATAACTGGTATTCAAATTATATCTATTGCATGAAATTCTGTTTTTTTGCAGAATAATGAGCGGTCTTTGGTCATACTTGACAGATTTCTCAACTGACTTTCGACGGCTCCCCTCCTCGCAAATTGCTGGCCATTGGGCTTGAACCAACCTTGATATAGCCTTGCTGCTTGCCGTGACACGCTGACTAATTTAGCAAAAGGAATTCTCATGCGTATTTTGCAACCTGCTCCCTCGACTAGGCCTTTCCCTGCATTGCCTTTTCGGGCAGCAAATCTGCAAACTTCACAGCCCCACCTGTTGCCATCATCTGATCAAGTGAATCTTCAAAAGCCTACAGCAATATTATTTTCCGGAAAGCCAAGTCGTAAAGAAAAAGAACTGATAGCTGCGGCAGAGAGAGGAGATTTACCTGAAGTACAAAAGTTAATTTCCCAAGGGGTAAAAATAGCGGCTATAAACAGTTACAAAGAAACGCCGCTCCACAAAGCGGTAGCAAACGGTCATCTCAAGACCATCCAATGGCTGGCCAGCCAACCGAATATCAAATTGGACTGTAAAGATACGGACGGAAAGACGCCTCTAGATTTGGCGTATTATGGCCGTCGACAAGAGTTAGCTCAGTGGTTGGAAGAAGCATATCCTAAAGCACTTCAAACTGTAAGACTTGCTGTCCAGCAGGGCGATTCGAACAAGGTGTATGCGTTTATCAATGGAAAATACTACATCCCCAATCTGATACAGGGTCGTCAAAGTTTGGCTATGTTAGCCGCAGGCTATGGCCAACTGGATGTTTTGCGATTGCTCATCAATCGAGGGGCTAATCTGAAGCTGGAAGACGCCCAAGGCTATACAGCGCTCAGCAAATCCGCACAAGCCGGACAACTGGAAACCCTGGCGGAATTACTGGCGCATGGCGCTCCGGTAACGCCGGAGGATATGCGCCTTTTGCTGGCTCGGATTACCCACCCGTTAGCCCAGCCTTTAAAGCTGGAGACCACCGGCATGTCAGCTTTATCCAGGGCCGCCGCCGAGGGAAATCTAGCCAGAGTCCGGGAGCTGGCCAGTCAAAACCCGGTCTTGCTCAATCAACCGGATGCGCAAGGCCTTACCCCCCTGATGCAGGCGGCCAAATACGGACAAGTGGCCACCGCAAGGCTCTTGCTGGATTATGGGGCGGAAGTTAACTGGAAAGTCGGTAAAGTAGGGCAGAGTGAAACCGCCCTGAGCAAAGCGGCGCGTCAGGGCCAAAGCAAGGTCATCGCATTCCTGTTGACCCGGGATGCGACTGTGACCCCGGCGGATATGCAACTGCTGCTTGCCCGCTTGAAAATGATCCCGCCCAGCCGGTTTATCCGCACCGTCAAAACACTGGAGCCGGTCGGCTGGGCAGGGCTGCTGGCGGCTGGGTATCGTCAAGGCGGGTGGGCGGCCGTGGCCACTGCGGGCGCCTTAGCCGGGGCTCGCTATTTCTTTCAGGGGTCAGGTTCAGACGAGGCGCCGCGTCATCGTCTGCAAGTGGTCGGGCATCAGCCAGAACCTGCCAGTCAACCTGAAAAAAACAGCACCAAGCCCGAAAAATCCAAAAAAGTGGATGAAACCACGGCAAAAGAAGGGTCCAAGCCTGCCAGCATGGCCGTATCCTCCTCTAACACCACTGCAGAAGAGCATACGACGCCGCTTGAGCCGAAAACTGACTCGCTGGCATCCTCAGCACCATCCGCTTCAAGCGATACCGATTCCAATCTGCTGCTCCCCGTGCCACAAGAACCCGTCCGTCCGTTGGTACCCGTCAAGCATGAGCCGCTTGCCCTACCCAGCGCTTCGAAGCCCACAAAACAGACTGCTGCCGAAACCGAACCGACGGGTGGAACGGCCGCCCAGCAGGCCGCTTATAAAATCCTGCAGCTTCTGTCGGACGAAAAATCGTTGAGTACTGTCAAGCAGTCCTTGAGTTTTCAGGCGGCTCAAATCGTCAGTCAGGAACTGAGACAAGCCATTGAGCGGAAACCGGATGACAAGGAAGGCATTTTCGCCAGCCTACAAAAGCAATATTGGGAGGGCTTGCCCTATGAGGGCGAACCGGATACGGATCGGGAAATCCGCCTGTTTTGCAACCTAGTCGCCCAGCAACTCTTTGGCAAGACCATTCCTGAGATTGAAGACAAGAGCGAAAAAGGCTTTAATTCCGTGATTGGTATGGATGAGCATAAAGAAACACTCAAAGATGAGGTGGTGGTTCCATTAAACCGCTTTCAGCAAGAAGCATTGTTGGAAAGCTTGCCTGCCTCCTCCCGTCGGCGTCAACGATTTGAAGCACAGGCCCAAAACCAACCGTTTGGCGGCGTCCTCTTGTATGGGGAGTCAGGAACGGGCAAAACCTGGCTGGCGGAAAAGTTGGCTCAAGAACTGGATATGCGCGCCATTCGGGTCAGTCGGGCCGATATCGTGTCCGCCCGGTTCGGAGATTCCGAGAAAAACCTCCAAAAAGCCTTTGCCCAGGCTGCCAAGCAGCGTCCCTCGGTGTTGATCATAGATAATATTGAATCTATGCTATATCCCCTCCAAGCTCTCAACACTTCCAGCCATGAGAGAAACCTGACCAACCAGACTCTTCATGAGCTTGAAAAGGCAGGGCAACAAGGGGTGCTGGTAGTGGGTACGACCAACCATATCAAATCGATTGAGCCTGCCGCTCTGGATCGTCCCAGCCGCTTTGCGCTACAAATGGAAGTGAAAAAGCCAGAAACCATCGTTCGAAAGCACTTCTTTAAGCACTACCTGACCCAACTCATGCAGCCGCTTCCCTTGCCCTATACGGAGGAGGAATTACAGCAACTGGCCGAATCCAGTGAAGGGCTCCACGCAGATGAAATTGAGGAGCTTTGCAAACAGGCAGACATCAAGGCAGAGCGAGTGGGTCTGGATGAGCCTTCTATCCCCATCTTGCTGCAGGAAATCCTTAGCATGAAAGCCAAACCGTATCAAAAATAACCCTATGAACCCTGACTACTTATGTGTTCATGGACCCATCCCATTATCGGTACCCGTTATGGGGCTGATCTCTCGGTTTTTACAACATTGATTATTTTACGGCAAAGTTTACACTTTGACCATTAAAAAAGGGGCTATTTTGGTCCTTTTGCAAACTGTCAAGAAAACCATCGTTTTTTTGACAGTTTTAATTTATATCAATTTTGAATATGACAATATTTGCAAATAGCATGACAAAATTCGACTATGGTAAATATTGGAGGTCCAAAGTGCTTCATCATAAGGATCTACCGGTGGTATCGATAATTCATTGAGGCGCGTGGAAACTTTTTCACCCCCAAAGTATTCATGTGTTAGAGAGTTGGAAGCTGAGTCATACTCTAAATTGTTAGGTAAATAGCTTTTAACTTTTCCAGGATTATTATCAAAAAATACTGAAAGCTGAATCACTCTTTGATAAACAGGCCAGAAGTTGGCCGGGGTTTTGCCGCCAGCAGAAAGTGTCAGTATTGCTGCAAAGGCAAGTAAGCCAAGCCCAATAGTCAATATTCCACCATAGACGATGCGCAGCACAGTCTGGAACAGGCTTGAAGTGACAAAAAATAGAAGAGTGGCGGTGATTCTTACCAGCTGAAGTGGTATGTTCAGAAGTTTCTTCAATGTTTTAATTGTTTTATTTTTGCTAGTGGCGCTATGGGGCTGGGGTCTGGCCTTTGTTCTCTGTCGAGTTTTATTGAAGGGTAATACATTCGAAGCTTTATTCTGATTGAAATGCTGAATATCCATTGGTTATCCCCGCTTTTAAAACTTCGTTGTCTGATTGGTCGGCTTTTTGCTGGAATACTTACGATAATCCCAAGGACGCACGCTCCCAACATTTTGATCCCAGATATCCAGCTGATAGTGAGGATCAATGCAGTGGGAAATGCGTTCTAAACTCATTAAGGGCTTTGAATGTGGTATCTTAAGCTTGTCCAATCATGGGGTTGTAATAAACTGATTGGTTTCTCTTTGTGGACATTGGGTTTGGGAGGGGATATGCGCTATTTTAAGCTCTGGTTTACACTCGCAGTTGTGTTAATCGGCTCTTTCTCGGTTCTGGGTTATTACGGTTGGGAAATTTTTCAACAGGCGCCCCCCATTTTTAAACATGTTATGAGCCAAGATGGCCAAGTCGTATTCACTCAAAAAGATATCCAGGACGGGCAAAATATCTGGCAATCTATGGGTGGGCAGCACGTCGGTAGTATTTGGG
>CABHPA010000034.1 GCA_902168245.1 Candidatus Melainabacteria bacterium | reverse complement strand
ACCACCACCGGCGCCGATCAAACCGGCCATCCCGAAACCGAAACCCGCCCCCCAGCAGAAAAAGGTTCCGGTTCGCGGATACTGGTAACAACCTGTTGCTCCAAAACAACATGCCCCCTTGTGCTCGCCAACAGCAGAAGGGGGTGTGCTTTTATACGCCAGACCGGACTCGACGACAAAGTGCCAGCAGGCAAAAACGCTCTCCGGAACAGGGTTTCCCAAAAATCTCAAAATCCCGATTTAACATTTCTTAATCTTCTAACATCGAAATCGCATTAGTTGTTTTTATGCAACTGAGAGCGAATGTTTTCTAATTGATTTAGAGATTCTCTACTTACTACTAACTTCTACCTACTAACTACCAATCTACTCAGACAAGTTTACCCGCCCCACAAGGCGGGTTTTTTATTGCGCACAATCCTTAACCCAATCATTAAAAAAGGCTTAAGCCTCAACGATATGCGCTTTCCAATGCCTATAATAAGGTCAGAATCATATTCGCTGTCGAAGGAGCGCATTTCCCCATGACCACCACCGTTGAACGCCACTCATTTCAGGCGGAAACCCGCGAACTGCTGGATTTGATGATCCACGCCATTTATTCAAACAAAGATATTTTCCTGCGGGAGCTGATTTCCAACGCTTCCGACGCCATCGACAAACTCCAGTTCGAGGCGCTGACCAACCCCGATTTACCCAAGGTAGAAAACCCGCATATTCTGCTGATGGCCGATAAAGCCGCTCACACGCTGAGCATTGAAGACAACGGCATCGGCATGTCCCGCGAAGACGTGGTAAGCCTGATTGGCACCATCGCCAAATCCGGCACCCGCGAATTTATGAACGCCCTGAAAGAAAACAAGGGCAAGGAAGGCATTGTATCCCCTGAATTGATCGGGCAATTTGGGGTGGGTTTCTACTCCACGTTTATGGTGGCCGATAAAGTCACCCTGGAAACCCGCAAAGCCGGTGAAGAACACGGCACCCGTTGGGAGTCCTCCGGGGACGGCACCTACACCATTGAAGCGGTCGATCGCCCCAGTCACGGCACCACCATTACCCTGCACCTCAAGAAAGAAGACAGCGAAGACGGCCTGCACGACTATTCCGCCGAATGGACGCTGAAAGGCATTGTTAAAAAGTATTCCGATTTTGTAAGCTACCCCATCCGCATGGACGTGGAGCATACCGAGTACGATCGGGACGCTGACGGCAAAATGATTGAAGGCAGCGCCAAAACCAGCATCCAGCGCGAAACCCTTAACTCCATGAAAGCGATTTGGACTCGCCCGGAAAGCGAAGTGAGCGAGGACGAATACAAAGAGTTCTACCGCCACATTTCGCACGACTGGCATGACCCCATGAGCTGGTTCCGCATGAAGATGGAAGGGACTTTTGAGGCCCAGGCGCTGCTGTTCATTCCCGAAAAAGCGCCGCAGGATCTCTTCTACCGGGAAGGCAAACGGGGCATTCAGCTTTACGTAAAGCGGGTGTTCATTATGGATGACTGCAAGGAGCTGATGCCGGACTACCTGCGCTTCATCAAGGGCGTAGTGGATTCCGAAGACCTGAGCCTGAATATTTCCCGCGAAATTTTGCAGCAAAACCGCCAGATCCGGGCCATTCGCAAACGGCTGGTCAAAAAAGTGCTGAATACCCTGGAAGAAATGACCCAAAACAGCCTGGAAAAATACTATCTGTTCTGGAACGAGTTTGGCCGGGCTTTGAAAGAAGGGATTTACGAGGATCAGGAGAACCGGGAAACCCTGCTGAACCTGTCCCTTTTCGCCTCCACGAATGCCGAAAACGAACTGACCACGCTGAAGGATTATGTCTCCCGCATGAAGCCGGGTCAGGACAAAATCTACTTTATGACCGGCGAAGACCGCAAGACCATCGAAAATTCCCCGCACCTGGAAGCGTTCCGCGACAAGGGTTACGAAGTGTTGCTGTTTACGGACGCGGTGGATGAGGTCTGGACGCAATCCGCCTACAAATACGGCGAGTTCGAGTTTCAATCAGTCGGCAAAGGCACCGTGGAACTCGGCACCGAGGAAGAGAAACAGCAGGCCGAGAAAGAGCTGGAGCAAAAAGAGCAGGAATATCACTCCATGCTGGAAGCCATGCAGGCTAAACTAGGCGATTTCATTAAGGAAGTTCGGCTGTCTAACCGGCTGACCTCCTCGCCGTCTTGTTTGGTGGGCAACGCCAGCGACATGTCGCCGCAAATGGAGCAGATGCTGAAGGCCATGAACCAGCCGGTTCCGGTCACTAAGCGAATTCTGGAGCTGAATCCTAACCATGCGCTGACCCAGAAATTGCAAAGCGTTTTCTCGGCCAACCAGAGTGACCCGGCCCTGAACGATTACGCCTACCTGTTATACGGGCAAGCCTTGCTGGCGGAAGGCAGCGCGCTGCCAGATCCGGCAAAATTCAGCAAATTGATGACGGACTTACTGGTTAAAGCGATTTAATTTAATTCACTGTCTGAGAGAAACCTGATTCGCTCTCATAAAGCGCCGCCCTGGCTGGATTCAAGGGTCGGCGCTTTATTTTTTTTGACGCGATTCTCAAAATTACCGGCACAACAATCAGAAAAAGCCGACTACGGTCTTGGCCTTGCCATAGTAAGTAGTCGGCTTTTCTGTTCTCTGTTTGGATTGACTAACCCAGCACGGATAACGCCTTAGATGAAACCGGATGATCCCGCTCCAGCGTCAGGCGGGCCGGTTGTTCCGGATGTCCCAGTTCCAGCGCCTGGGCCGCATCGCCGCAATTAATGGCCACTTCCAGAAAACGCTTGCTCAAATCCGGGGAACGCTTGCTGCCCAGGTAGATTAGCGGCTGGCCTTGCGCCACCTCGCCAAAGGTGCGCTTCAGGGGCAGGTTCAGGCTTTTTCCGTTCTGCGCCTTCAGGGTAAAGTGGGGCTTCTGTTCCAGCAACGCGTCAAATTCCTGCTGGCTCAAGGCCACGTTCAGCACCAGGTTCCCGGCAGTGTTATCGCGGTTGGCCCGCACGCTGGTGGAATGGCCCGGCGCGTTCGGCAAGCGGGTCAGGGCGCCAAATTCGGACACCACCGGCTCAATCGGCGTCTGTTTCGATTCTTCCGTCGCCAGGGATTCGGGTTCAATGCCACCCGCAATGGCGCCTGCGGCCACCGCAAACACATCGCGCCCATGGAAGGTGGAGCCGGTATCCACCGCCTCTTTGCCCTCATTCTTGCGAATGGCTTCCAGCCGGTCGGTTTTCTTCAAGTCGATTTCCAGCAATTTAAACGCTTCGCCCTTTTGTTTCAGGAACTGGGTCAACAGGCCCAGCGTCCCGTTATTGGGGCCAACATGCACCCCGTGGTTTTCGGTCACCAGAATACTGCGCTCGTGCGCCTTTTTGCCGGAACCCACGCCAGGGTCGGTCACGTGGATAAACACGTCCTTGTTAGGGCTTTGCGCCAATTCAAACAGCGCCTGGGCGGCATAATCAATATTGCGGGCCGGGATATCGGCGATATCGACATGCTCCGGCTGTCCTTTAGGGCCAATAGCAGGCGCTTTGTCCGGATTCAAATTGAATTCGTCTTTTAATCGCCTGACTTGCGGGTTAACGGCCTCGTTGGCTACGGGACTGTGTGAAGCTACAAAGTCGCGCACGTCCTGAAAACGTTGGTAAGCCCTGGCATTAGAGGTCTGATCGTTAAAGTCGGTCAGCGTCCACACGTTACGCACGGGGCGCTGCGCCCGGCCAAACTGGACGGAATGGGCAGGGTTGTTTGACATGACATCCCGCTTGCCCGAAAACGCGAGGTTCACACGGGCGTTGGGATAGAAATTACTGACTGACACGGGTTTAACTCCTTCAAATTATGAGTGCTGGCGACATACAAAAAACCGCTCTCCTGCTTGGAGGGCGGCTGCTACGATTTTCCTGATTACAAACCCGGACTACCGAACGACAACGCCCTCCAACGGAGAACAAATCATCTGGCAGCAGCAAATTCGGGTGGAGAAAGTCATTCCGGTTTTTTCCTGTAAAACACTTGAATCAGCGAGAAAGTGAATTCAAGGGGCAATCATGCGGGAAATTCCTGCGGGTGTCAACCGCCCTTCCCAAACAACGCCATGAAAACGCCAAATTACAGATTAGCCTCAATAGCCCACAAAATCGCCTCTGAGCGACTGCCCACCCCGATTTTATGATAGATGCTGTACAAGTGGTTCTGCACGGTTTTGGGGCTGACCACCAGCAAATCGGCCAGTTTCTGGTTGGAATAGCCTTTGCTGAGCGCCGAAAGCACTTCCCGCTCCCGTTCGGTCAGGATGTTTGCGTCATGCTCGGCCTGGCTCTTGTCCGCCTTCTGCAAGCGAGCGGACAATTCCTCGGAAAGCACGATGTTTTGCCCGGCCTGCACCTTGCGAATGGCGTCCACCAGGTCGTCAATCTGGATATCTTTCAGCAAAAAGCCTTTTACCGGCAAATCCAGGCATTTTTTCATCACGTGCGGATCGTCCTGGTTACTCAAAATCAGGATCTGCGCTTCGGGCCAGGCGGTGAGAATCGCCCGGCTGGACTCATAGCCGCTCAGCTTGGGCAGGTTAATGTCCATCAGAATGATATCCGGCTTATGGGCCAGCGCCTGCATAATGGCCTCTTCGCCGTTTCCGGCCTCCCCGCAGACTTCCAGACCGCCGTACAGTTCCAGCAGTTGCCGCATGCCCTGGCGCAAAATGGGATGGTCATCCACCAGCAAAATGCGGATGGGCTTTAAGCTGAGGGGATTCGGGCTATGGGGGGTAATGCTATGGTTGGCTTCGCTCATGACTTGATTATAATCTCCAAACAGGCGCCCGGCTGGCCATCGTCGCGGTTTCGCAACGAAAACGCGCCGGATAACGCTTTGACTCTTTCCTTTAAACCGACGATTCCCAGGTGACCCTGGGCAATCAGGGCTTCATCCATCGGAATTTCCTTCCAGGGCAGCCCCTTTCCGGTATCCTCAATCCGAATCAGCAATTCGACGGCATCTTGCCTCAGCCCGGCGTCTGCGGGACGGGATTCTTTCAATAGCACCCGGATGGATTTGGCGTCGCCATGCTTGAGCGCGTTGCGCGTCCCTTCCTGAACAACCCGAAAGAGGTGCAGCAACTGCTGATCGTTGGCCACTTTCTCCACGCGGGTATGGGTAGCGGCAGGGTCCAGCGGCTCAAATTCAAGATGAATGTCCACTTCTGGCGCTTGCTGGCCCAGTTTCTCTATAAATTGCTCCAGCGCCGGGATCAGGCCCAGCGAGAACAGCGATTCCGGCCTGAGATCGCCGCTGATCTGGCGGACGCTGCGAAGAGCTTCGGAAACATTGCTGCTGATTTGGGAAAGCTTCTGCCTCGCGCTGTCGGCCTTATCCGGGTCGCCGGATTCCATTTCCTTGCGGCAAAGCTGAAGCTGCACGTTGATGAAAGTAAGCTGCTGGGCCACATCATCGTGCAATTCGCGGGAAATGCTCACCCGCTCCGATTCCACGTGCTCGTCCAGGCTCATCAGCGCCCGGTTCAGGTTGCGGTTGGTGTTGCTCAGCTTGATGTTGAGCTTGTGGATATCCAGCCGGGTGTTGATCATCCAGGGAATCCAGCGGAAAAAACCATAGGCGAACAGGCCGATGCCCGTGGTATAGCCCAGGGTCTTCTTGATAAAGGCCCGTTCCCAACTGGGGCCAAAGGGAAACAGAAACCCGTCCACGTTGGCGTAAAACGGCGGGTCGTCCAGCAGGTCCATCCAGGTGCCAATCATCAGGAAAGCCAGTCCCCACACAATGCAACTCCAGCCAAACTGGCGAATATGGGGATAGAGGCGCTCAAAAATCAGGCAGGCCACAAAAATAGCGGTCACTACCAGGGAGTGTACCCCTTCCAGTAGCAAGGTATTCAGTTGGAACTGGTTATCCACATAGGCCAGCAGGCAGCCCACCGCCAGAAACAGCCCCACGGGCAGCATCACGTATTTTTCGGGGATATAGGCATTGTGGTGTGGGTTGGGCATGCAGGCTCATCCGGGGGTTACAGTGACAACAACGCATGGGGTTTCGGGTGGATAGCGACCGGGCGAACGATGGCGCTCAAGCGGCGGGTTCGCCTTCAACTGTCAACAAGATCCTATCCATGAACAAAAACAAAAACGCCGGGTTTAGTTGATCAAAACCCAAACAGCCGAATTTGTAGATAGGGAAAAATGCCTACAAGCGTCCGAATCAATAGGCAAAATTCCTTTAGCACAAAAAATCTTGTTTCCACTTTATACAGAAAGTCAACATCACCCCCGTTCAGCCAGCCAAACGGCGCACAAGGGACAGACCATGGCTTTCAGCAATTACGGCAATAGTGCATATAACCCGGCTTATAACCGATATGCGCCATTCTACGGCAACCAGGCCGCTTATGGCGCAAACAACGTCTTGGGCCAGATGCCGCCCGTTGCCTCGCCGTTGCCAGGGACTGCACCCACCCAAAGCTTTACGCCTTCGCCCGGCGCATACGGCAATAGCCAGACATTCGGCGCGAGCGGGTATCCTTCCAACGCCAGCTATAGCTCAACGGCTAACCCGCCGGGCATACCGAACAGCCCCGGCTATCAGCAGCCCTATAGAATGCCCACCGCGTCTTACGGCTATAATACAACCGCCACATCGTTCGTACCCGGCAGGCCGATCAGTCCGGCAGGCTATGCACCTTACTCCCCAACAGCATACCCCTACTACCATCCGCCCATGCTGTACGCCGCCCAGGCCAGCCTATCGCAACAGGCACAGCGGAAAAAATACTGGTCCAAGTTCATCCTCAATACCGGCTCTACGCTTGCGGGGCTGTCTCTAGCGGCCTATTTCGGCATGAAAATCCTGCCCAAGGCCATTGTGAGCGAAATGGGCATACAGGTTAAAAACAACCTGCTTTCCCGAAACACCAAAGCCGCGATGCTGAAAAACAAGGCCCGCGAACTATTGGCCGATGCCAACACACCCCAATGGATCAAGGATTTAATTCAAAAGGATTTACACGGCAAGCCAGGCCAGGCGCTCAGCAAGTGGCAAAAAGCCAAGCTGGAAAAAGTATTGCTGGATAAAGCGGAATCCTCCGAAGTGGCTTCGGCATTCTTGAGGGATTCACTGACCCGCACCATGGCCGACCCCCAATTTAAGCAATCAACCGCCAATTTTATGCAAACCACCTTTGACGATAAATTCCAGCGCGAATTCAGCGACAAGGTGATTGATTCCATTCAAAAGTCAGCCCAGGAAAAGAATATAATCGGCTGGCTTTACCAGGAAGCCCAACAAACCCTTAAAAAGAACGGCAGTTGGTTAAGCAGATTTTTTTAAAATACAAAGATAACAAAACTGCCATTGAGAATACTCTTATTGCATGTCCACCGATTCGAGGGAAAATAACAAAATAGGGAAAAACTCCTACGAATCGGGTAGCACAAAAAAAGCGTCACCTATTTTAATATCACCATACCCAGCACCCTCTGCGACCCGAAATCAAGAAGGTAACTGACCATGAGCATCTCCCCAATCCAGTCTGGATATACGCCCGCCCAAACCAAGTTTGGCGGAAGTCAGCAGGCTTATGATTACCGCCCGTATAACGCTCCTTACGGAACCACTGGTTATTACAGGTTAGACCCTGTCAGCGAACCCAAGCCGCAAGGCGCCGGGACGTTTACCAAATTGCTCGTCACGGGTCTGGTCATCGGCGGCAGCGTGTTCGCCTTCAAAAAAATCAGCCCTGAATATTACAGCAAAGCCCTTTCGCTGGCGGAAACCGTCACCCCGGACTTCATTAAAAGCGGGTACGCCAATCTTGCCAACCTGGCCCAAAAACATACGCCGGACTTCATTAAAAACGGGTATGCCGATATTGCGGCCAAGGCCAAAAATCTGTTTCCCGGCAAGGCAATAGAACAAGCCGCCCAGTCGGGTTATGCCGAGAAAGCCAAGAATGCCGTTTCGGCGGTGATTACCGCGCCGGTTAAATTATTCAACTATCTTTTCTCTCGCGGCGGTTAAATTAAGATTTACTCAATTCAGGTTTACAGGTTAAAGCACACAACTCCTCCAACCACACAGAAGGCCCAACATGCTGGGCCTTCTTTTTTGGGCGGTTTCGCATCACCTTACCCGGCAGAATACCTGAGGCCCGCCGCCAATAATAGGACAAAATACCCAGAGTTTTGGGTATTTTCACATAGAAACAAAGCCTGCCGGAACGCCTTCATATACACAAGTTCAAACCACTGAACCCCTCCGCACACAATCCTCAGAAGGCGCTCATTATGACCCCCATCGCATTCCCCACACCCGTTTCCGTTACCGGCAAACCGCAATTCGGCAAGAATAAAGACGACGACGTAGCCAAAACCCTGGCGCTGCAAACCGCGCTCAGCGCCAACACCCTGGCCGCCGACGCGCTGAACCAGATTCAGCAATTGCAGGCCGCCGCCCAAAAAGGCGACACCTTTGCGCTTCAAAAAATCCAGACGCTGGCCGAACAGGCCTTATCCCAGGTTGGGAACATTCATTCCGCCAGCGGCCCCGATGCGGTAATGTCTGCGGAAAACGCCAGATATATCGCGAATGCCGCTATCCAGAAAACCAGTCAGTTGCAAGCATCCTCCAAGTTTGGTTCAAACGGGGTCGGCGAAAAATTAAGGCTGTTGGCATAGAGCCGCCCCTTTGCTCGGTGTCAACTTCCATTCCCCTTCGCTTTGGATTCAAGCCCCGGAGCGAAAAAAGGCCCATTAACCGGGCCTTTTCTTTTGGGTTAAAAAAGGCCCGCCACAATTTAACCCGCTGACTGGCCGAATCAATCAACGCCAGTTCAAAACCGCGCCAAAACAATCAGGGATACAGGAAGTTACCCACCCCTTACCAGAAGCGGAATCTTTCTTTCGGATCGGGCACACTCTCCTCTTCTACATCCAAATTACTGTGGATCAGGTTCCACGGCTCTTCATGCACCTCTGCGATCAGTTTATTTTCATAATGCCTTAATTCTTCCTCTGCTGCCTGCCTGGCTTTCGCATCCCCCTTGGGCGTACCTAACCAAATTCGGCGCAACTCGGTGCGTCTACCCAATTCGTAACCGGTTATCCAGGCAGAACGCCGGGTTTGGCCATTCTCAATTTGGGTATGGTACACCCCTTCCCCCTCTTGCGCTTTCATTTCCGCCTCTGTTTTATAGCAGCCCGAAAAGTGAACCGTATCTTGTGCCGGGAGCATCTTGAAACTTTGAGGGGTAGCGCCAGGCATATAAGGCTTTTTAATGCCAGGACGCATTGGAGATCCCAAAAGTGAAACTATCTGCATCATCATTTCCTTTCCTGTACATCACACCTAAACTCAGAGCCAATCGGCTTGGATCGTTCGAACATCGGTAATTTAACCCGTACCCCCGTAAAAGTCTCTGGCTTTACCAGAATCCGCTTCGTTCATTCCAAGAATCATTGCGCGTATCCCACCGGACATTCTCGCGGACGCCGAACCCGAAATACTCCCAAGGACTTGAAGCAGAACCGCGCTCAACCCAAGGCAGTTTCAATCGCCATGGTTAGCGGCACACTGGCGCTGAATCCTTAAATACCGCAGTGGCGCCCATGCTTCTGGTTGTATTTCTGGTGGTATTCCTCAGCCTCGTAAAACGGCGCAGCGGGAACAATTTCCGTTACCACCGGGCGCTGGAACCGGCCTGATTTTTCCAGCCGCTCCCTGGCAGCGCTGGCCTGTTGTTCCTGCTCCGGGGAATGGAAGAAAATGGCCGAACGGTACTGCGAACCCACATCCGGCCCCTGCCGGTTCAGCGTGGTGGGGTTGTGGATTTGAAAGAACACGTCCAATAGCCGGTCATAGGAAATTTGTGCCGGGTCGAATTCCACCAGCACCGCTTCGGCATGGCCGGTGGTATCCGCACAGACCTGACGGTAGCCGGGATTTTCCACATGGCCGCCCGTATAACCCACGGTGGTGGCGCTCACCCCATCTAATTGCATAAAGGCGTCCTCCACGCCCCAAAAGCACCCCGCCGCGAATGTGGCTTTCTCTGTCATCAGCAACCCTCCCTGCAAACCGAATACATGCGTTCCCCTATGGTACACCCGTTCGCGCCGGGCTGTCAGCCAAAATTGTTCACTCAACATGTCTTTGTTATATACTGAACCTTGGAGGTTCCCATGCCGCAAATCTGGTCAATTTTCATCTCAATCTTCCTGGCGGAACTGGGCGATAAAACCCAGCTTTCCACCGTACTGTTCGCCTCGGACAAAAGCCTGTCGCCGCTTTCGGTTTTTCTGGCCTCCGCCGGGGCATTGGCGCTGTCCAGCCTGCTGGCCGTGTTTTTCGGCAATGTGCTGGGCAAGTACATGCAGTTCATTCCACTCAAGCTGATGGCAGGCGTGTGCTTTATCGGCATCGGCTGCTGGACGGTTTGGGATCATTTTCAGAAATAGAGCCTTTTTCGGGCGTTCCGGTTGCAAAAATGGCCCAGGTTCTTTATATTTGAACTTTACGGATAGAGATTCGTCCGCAGCGTTTAGTGGTCATTCAAATCAGGTTTTCGCCCGACTAGCATTGGGCGATGTTTCGGCTTTTTCCGGGGGTGGAGAACCAACCGGGAACGGCCTGTGAATCGACCGAACAGACCCTAACCGCACTGGCGCAGTGGCAGAAAGTGTATGAGTTCGACTGAACAGTTAGATAGCCTCCCTTTCACGGTTATCAGCGTGAAAACCGTGAATGACGCCAAGTCCGGCGCGGAAGTGGTCGCGGTGTCTTGCGCGCGGGTGCGGGCCGGGCAAATCTCGGAAACGCTGCACATGCTGCTGAACCCCGGTACCCCGTTGAGCGAGGAGTTCACCCGCCGCACGGGCCTGTACAGCCAAACGCTCCAGAATCAGCCAGCGCTGGATGAAGTGCTGCCGGAAATCGCCTCGTTCGTAGGGCGGGATATTATCATCTGGGCCAATTCGCCGCAAAAAAGCAACGCCGTTTACCGCCATTTTCGATTGACCCAGCCGAAAGACCGCCAGTTTCACCTGCAAACCCTGGCCGAAAAAGCGATGCCCAACTTGCCCAAGCATACCCTGCCCGCCCTGGCGGACGCCTTTGGGCTGGATGAAGCCGGGCTGAACCGCCCGGAAACATCGGCCATTCTCTCGGCCAAACTCTTGCTGAAACTGCTGGACATTCTGGAAAAACAACACAGCATCCAGACATTGCCCGCCCTGCTGGCATTCTGCCCGGCCATTCGCCATCTTCAGCGTAGAACCCGCAACCATCTGGCATTTGATCGGGACAAGCTCAAGCACTATCCCACCCAGCCCGGTGTGTATTTCATGAAAAACCGCCTGGGGGAAATCCTGTACATTGGCAAGGCCAAAAACCTGCGCAACCGGCTACGCAGCTATTTCCAGAAACAATCGCGCCTGCCCGCCAAAATTGCGGCCATGATGAAACAGGTGGCCATCATCGACACCATCGTGGTGGGTTCCGAGCTGGAGGCGCTGTTGCTGGAATCCCGCTTAATCAAGCAGCACCTGCCGTTTTTCAACAAAAAAATCAAGGACTTTCAGCGCATGGTGTTCATGAAAGTCTCCTTGCAGGAAGAAGCACCCCAAATCAGCGCCTCGCACGATACGGACGATCCGGGCGCGACTTATTTCGGGCCGTTTGCGGGCAAATCCATTTTGCGCTACAAGCTGGAAGTGCTGAATCGAGTGTTTAAATTGCGGGACTGCAACGACCGTAAATTTGCGGAACATCGACAAAGCCCGTGCATGCAATTCCACTTGGGCTTATGCAGCGGCCCATGCGCCGGGCTGATTGCCAAGGAGGACTACCGGGACAGCGTGAGCGATTTTTTGCGGTATCTGGAACAAAAACCATCCAACACCATCGATCACCTGATCGCCAAACGGGACGCTTATACCGAGGCGCTGAAATTCGAAAAAGCGGCGGCCATTCAGGAACAACTGGAATTGCTGGAGCGCTTGCAGCTTAAAAGCTATGAATTGCTGAAAGCCATTGAGGAACACCATTGCCTGATTGTGCTGCCAGACGCCAACGCCGAGCAATTCCGCATTTTAAGCGTGTTACAGGGGCAACCGTTCCAGTGGCACACTTACAACCCCAAGCTGAGCGATGAAAGCGACCTGACCCAGATGATCAAGGAAGCCTTTCGGCAGATGGATTTTCTGGAAAACGCCAGCCAACGCGGCCATATCGCCAAATCGCTGTTTGAGGAGGCCCGGTTGATTTCCGCATGGCTGGACAACCGCACCGATGATGACGGCTTTGTGATTTACCTGAAGCATAAAAGCAGGCAGCAGGTTTTAAGCGAGCTGATGCTGACCCTGAGCGCCCGCCCTTACACATTGGCGGACTTTACGGAATTTGCGGAAGAGGAAGAAGCTTGGGAGTGGGAACAAAACCTGGAAGCCGAATCCTGAAACGCCGGGTTAGCGGGGCAGCGGCGGGCGTGTAGCGCCATCTGTGAGTTTCACCGTTAAAGGGCGCCATTTTGGCAGCGGTAAATATCACCCTAGAGCCTATGACGAGGCCTTGTCGGGCGGCCTCCACGACTTCAGCGGTAATGACAGTCAGCCCATGATACGTTGAACTTGGGCCATGAGGCGCTGAATAAGGCGGAAGTTCCCATTGGTCGTGCGGAAAATGGCAGACAGCGCCTCATGATCAGTAAATTGATCGGGCTACGTTGCAAAAAATATTTTTAAAAACAAGCATATATTAAATATTTAAAAAATGAGATTATTTCTGACTGAGCTACGATTAAAGATTTCATTATTTTGTTTTTTAACTTTTTAGATTTTTTAAAATTTGCAACAGAGCCAGAATTACAGTCATGGTTGAGCTGGGCTGGTGGCAACGATATAGACATCAATATTGGCGGTCCGCTTAAAAATTTGGTATGGAATGGCCGGTTTAAAGGGATTGAAAAAACAGGGTTCTTTCAAGCTTTCGCCTACCACAATTTGCGTTACTTTCTGGTCTTTAGCCACATCCACAATGGCGTCTGAAATATCAGGCGCTTCCACTTCCAGAAACCGACCACCTAATGCCCTGGTTAATTCTTTGTGTTTTTCGAGACTTCGGGCATACTCATCCGGTAGTTTCTTTCCTTTGAGCTTGACAAACAGAATAATCAATTCCCCGCACATCCGATCTGCAATGCGAAATCCCCGACGAATGAGCCGCTGAGCATCGGGGTGGGTTGAGATACAAACCAGAATCCGTTCATGAACCCCGGTTGGCTCAATGGGGCAAAAGATCGGATCGGCAAGAGCTTGTTCTTCGACGCTATTGGCCACTTCTCGCAGGGCCAATTCCCGAAGCGCCACCAGATTCCCTTTTTTAAAGAAATTGTTCAACGATTGTTCAATTTTTTCTTTAGCATAGATTTTGCCCTTTTTGAGGCGATCTTGAAGCTCTTCAACTGAGATATCGACCAAAACAACTTCATCTGCCGCGTCAATAATGGAGTCCGGTACCCGTTCATTGACCTGAATACCTGTAATCCGGGCCACAATATCGTTCAGACTCTCAATATGCTGAATGTTGACCGTGGAAACAACGCTAATCCCAGCCTCCAGGAGTTCTTCCACATCTTCATATCGTTTCGCATTTTTGCTGCCTTTGGCGTTGGTGTGGGCCAGTTCATCCACCAGTGCCGTTTGCGGATGGCGTTCAATCATCGCCTCCGTATGCAGCTCTTCTAATTTGACCCCTTTGTAATCAATAATTTTTCGGGGAACGATCTCCAGCCCTTCCAGAAGCGCTATGGTTTCTTTGCGCCCGTGCGGCTCGAAATAGCCCACCACCACATCGACCCCCAGGCGTTTTAAATTCTGGGCTTCCTGGAGCATCCGATAGGTCTTTCCAACGCCTGGGGCTGCCCCAATAATAATTTTATGGTGTCCCCGTTTATGCGCCGTATGCAAAATCTCCTCTAGCAAGGCTTTGGGAGGCGGTCCATTCTCAGGTTGGTTATTTGCTGGTTGTGGGTCCATTGGCGGCTCTCTTGGTTGGCATCAGGGTTGAAACTTCAATAACAAAGCCTTGGGGACCAACCCTTTTGGTGTTTGGGATCTGGTACCCTACAAATAGCGTGGTCGTACCCCGTAGAACATAGCTAAAGCCAGGGATAAAATAGCCATTGCTATGCGTACCAGAGAACCAGTCCCCAATCAAACTAAATCGCGGAGTAACAGGTTGCTCATATCCCCCGATAAAGCCTACTGTATTTCTCCCAAAAAGCTGCTTGGTACCCGCGCTAACCCCTGCCGTAAGTCGGGTATTGAGCTTGGGAAGTCGTCCGCTGAGGTGAGCGTAAGACCAATCCCCAACGCCTTGCCCTTGCAGGGAAATAGGGGTGATATTACCTATCGTCAGCTTAAGATTTCGCTGAGGGAGCCGCTTCGCCAGCAAGGGAATATTGCTCTTAAAGCCTATCCCAAGCACGATATTACCAGAAGTTGGCGCACTGACATTAGATAGAGTTGCATCAATCTCGGTATGATGTCCAATTCCATAAGCCGTGTAATGGGTGCCGAGCCAAAAGGCATTGGGTCGCCAAGGCTTAAACTGGGACTCATGCTCCAGATAAACCTGATCTTGGGGAGTTACATCCGCTGAAGGAACATTAAAAATAGTCTGCTGGGCATGACTTACGGGAACATTAAATAGAAGAGCCAGTAATAGACCAAACTGCAAAATGCTATATATTCTATGCTTTGGAGACAATGTTAAAACTGTGCTGGTCATCACATCTTCTCCACAAGGCTATCCAGAGCCATATTGAGTTGCAAGACATTCACGTAAGGACGTTCTGTAAATAGGGGTTGTTCTTGATGGTTCAGAACCAGTTGCCGAACATCTTTTGGCGTTAAATGTCTAACCGTTGCCACTCGACTCACCTGTGCCAACGCATTGCTGATGCTGATATCCGGATCAAGACCAGATGCCGATGCGCTCACCGCATCCACTGGAATGGTTTTGCTTGTAGGATTGGCCTGTTGATAGGCGAGAGCATCAGCCTGTATACGATTCATCAGTTTTTGATTGGTTGGCCCATAGTTAGATCCGCCGGAATTGGCCGCATCATAGCCATTTGCAGAGGGTCGGGGGTGAAAATATTCGGGACGGGTAAAATTCTGTCCAATCAGGCTGGAACCAATCACAACACCTTGCTGATTGGGAATTAAGCTCCCATTGGCTTGTTTTGAGAACAATGTTTGGCCCATGCCTGTAATCAGCAAGGGATAAACAATGCCACTGATGAGAAAAACGATGAAAGTAAAGCGCAGTGCTTGAAGCATGGTCGAGTCCTCCTTAAAGCCCAAACAGGTTCAAGCCCAATGAAATGAGCTTGATACCGATAAACGGGGCAATAATGCCGCCCAGTCCGTAAACCAGCATGTTCCGAGTCAGAAGTTGATCCGCAGACATCGGCTTGAACTGTACCCCTCGGAGCGCCAGAGGAATCAGCAGCGGAATAATCACCGCATTAAAGATCAGGGCGCTTAGAATCGCGTTGTCTGAACTGCCCAAACCCATTACATCAAAGGCTTTCATGGCTGGAATAGCGGTTACAAAAATGGCCGGGATGATGGCAAAGTATTTGGCGATATCATTGGCCACGCTGAAGGTGGTTAAGGCTCCGCGGGTAATCAGGAGTTGCTTGCCAATGGACACCACATCAATCAACTTGGAAGGGTCTGAATCCAAATCAATCATATTGGCCGCTTCCTTTGCTGCCTGAGTGCCGGAATTCATGGCCAGGCCCACATCGGCCTGAGCCAAGGCAGGCGCATCATTGGTGCCATCACCGGTCATCGCAACGAGTAAACCTTGGGATTGGTATTTTTTAATGGTGGCAATCTTGTCTTCCGGTTTGGCTTCCGCAATAAAATCATCCACACCGGCTTCTTTGGCGATGACTTCTGCGGTAATCGGGTTATCCCCGGTGCACATCACCGTGCGAATCCCCATCGTCCGCATCTGGTCAAAACGCTCTTTCATGCCGGGCTTCACAATATCTTTCAGATGCACAATGCCGTAGACTTCATGATTACGAGCAACCACCAGGGGGGTTCCCCCTTGACGCGCCACATGTTCGGCCAACGCTTGTGCTTCCACAGGCCACGGGCCACCTTGTTCGGTGACAAACCGCTTAATGGCATCGGTAGCCCCTTTACGTAATTGGGTTCCATCGGGTAAATCAACCCCGCTGCTGCGAGTTTCTGCTGAAAATTCAACCAGGGTAGTGTTTTCCGGATTGCCTAAATCATCTACCCCCAGTCGTTTGGCCAGTTCCACAATGGATTTGCCCTCTGGGGTCGTATCGCCCACCGAACTACAGGCCGCAGTTTGAGCCACCTGCTCCATGGTTTTTCCAGCAACAGGTAAGAATTCAGAGGCCAAGCGGTTTCCCAATGTAATGGTGCCTGTTTTATCGAGAATCAACACGCCCACATCCCCGGACGCTTCCACCGCTTTACCGGACATCGCAATCACGTTGAACCGACTGACCCGATCCATTCCGGCAATTCCAATGGCTGAGAGCAAAGCCCCAATGGTGGTGGGAATCAGGCAGACCAGCAAGGCAATGAGGGTAGCGATATCAATGGAAGCCTTGGAATAATAGGCATAGAAGACCAAGGTGACGCAAACCATTAAAAACACCAGGGTCAATGCCGCCAAAAGAACCGTCAAAGCAATTTCATTGGGCGTTTTCTGGCGCTTAGCCCCTTCCACCAGAGCCACCATCTTGTCCAGGAAGCTTTCACCGGGATTGGTGGTGATCCGAATGAGCAGCCAATCAGAACGAACCTTGGTGCCACCGGTGACCGAACTGGCAATATCCGTGCCTGGCTCCTTAATCACAGGGGCGGATTCACCAGTAATGGCCGATTCATCCACCGATGCAATACCATCCACCACTTCCCCATCTGAGGGAATGGTTTCATCCGCATCCACCCGAACCAAGTCGCCAGCTCTCAGATCACTGGCGCCCACCATTTTTTCCTGCCCACCCGGTAAAATGACCCGTGCCTGGGTTGTGGAACGGGTTTTGCGCAGCGTATCCGCCTGAGCCTTTCCCCGCCCTTCGGCATAGGCTTCGGCAAAATTGGCAAACAGCAGGGTTACAAATAGAATAAGCGTCACCCAGATCACATAGCCTTGGTTAATGGTCGTATGTCCATAGAGATGCGGGTTAAAGCACATGGCCAGTGTCAAGATAAAGCCAATTTCCACCACGAACATGACCGGATTTTTAATCATCAGGCGGGGATCGAGCTTGGTAAACATGCCCTGAAAGGCTTGCCTGTAAATCAGATGCTGATCCGAGGCTGCCGGTTTGTGCTTGCGCTCACTGCGCGGGATGGTGGAAGATTCAATACTACGGGTGGGGGTCATTTCATCTCGCTCCTAAAATAACTTTCCACTGAGCATGGCCAGATGCTCGGCAACAGGGCCTAGTACCAGTACCGGAACAAAGGTCAATGCGCCCACAATCAGAATCACGCCTAACCAGACTGCGGCATACAGCAAGGTGTTGGTTCTCAAGGTGCCCGGACCTGGCTCTACCTTGGGCTTGGTGAGCAAAGAACCTGCGATCGCAAGCAGGGCAATGATGGAAATATAGCGGCCCAACAAAATGACAAGGCCAATAGAAATGTTGTACCAGGGCGTATTGGCATTTAGCCCTGCGAAAGCCGAACCGTTATTGGCCGCTGCTGATGTGTAGGCATACAGGATTTCGCTTAAACCATGAGGCCCGGTATTGTTCAGGGAGCTCAAGCCAAAATCATTGGTGGCCGCAATGGCGGTGGGAACCAGAATAAGGAGCGGGTGCAACAAAATGGCCAGGGAAGCCAATACGATTTCCGGCTTTTCAATCTTTTTGCCGAAAATTTCCGGGGTACGGCCCACCATGAGGCCAGTGAGAAACACGGCAATAATCCCGTAGAGCAGAAAGCCCATCAGGCCAACCCCCACCCCGCCAAAGATAATGTTCAGCATCATATCGGCCAAGGGAACCATACCCGCAATGGGGGTCAAAGAATCGTGCATATTATTGACCGCCCCGGTCGAGGTGCCGGTGGTGGCCACGGTAAAGAGCATGGAGGGTAAAATGCCAAAGCGCACTTCCTTTCCTTCCATATTGCCCCCGGACTGCAACGCGCTTGCCTGCTGATCAATAGTTGCGGATGAACCAGGCAGATGAGATAAAATCGGGTTCCCGGCTTGCTCAAAGGTATTGCCTACCCATAAAAAGGTCAGGAAAACGGCCATCATGGCTCCCCAGATGACCCAGCCTTGCTTCCGATCTTTTAGCCAGAGTCCGAACAGGTACACCAAGCTCATGGGAATGGACAATTCCATCATGATTTCTACCAAGTTGGTTAAAGGGTTAGGGTTTTCAAACGGATGGGCCGAATTGGCATTAAAAAAGCCACCGCCGTTGGTACCCACTTGCTTAATACTCAGTAAGGAGGCTACCGGCCCCAAGGCAATTTTTTGAGTGGCCCCTTCCACTGTATGGGCCACGGTCTGTTGATCCAGCGTTTGGGGAACGCCTTGCGTCATAAAAAACAGGCTGCCGACCACCATAATGGGCAGGAATACATAGAGAAGGGCTTTCATAAAGTCCTGGTAAAAATGGCCCAACGGACGATTGGTGAGGCCTCGCAGAAAGGCGATACAGACAGCCACTCCTGAAACGGCCCCTACTACCTGCATAAACGTGATGCCCAGCATTTGAGACAAGTTCGTAAGAGAGACTTCTCCGCTGTAGCTTTGCCAGTTGGTATTGGTGACAAAACTGCAAATCGTATTGAAGGCCTGCCAAGGCTCCATCCCTGCCAAATGCAATGGATTCAACGGTAACAGATGCTGGAAACACAGAATGAAAAATGTAAAAATGCCACAGGCCAAGTTAAACAGGACAAAATCAAGGGCATAACGAGTCCAGCGCTGGGATTCTGTATTTTTGACACCGGCTAAGCGCAATAGCAGTTTTTCAAGGGGTTCCATCACAGGTGTCAGCAAAGTCGGCTTAGCGTCAAAGACTTTGGCCATATAGCCACCAAGCAAGACGGTCACCAGAAAGCTGGCGATTAAGAAAAGTGGTATATAAATCAAAGTAAACATTAAAATTTCTCCGGAAACAGAATGACCGCCGTTAAATAGGCGGTTAGCCCGACAACCACGGCTGACAATAACAGCGCTGATATCATGAGGTAATCTCCCGGCGGCTTAAAACCCAATCGCAGAAGCGAATGAAGGCGATTAGACCCAGGAAAACAGCAATAAATAGCGCCAGTGCTAAAATCAAGGTCATTCGGTTTGTCCTTTTCTCAAATAAGTTTTGTATTGCTTGAGTACCCAATTGCTGAAGGGATCCCCAACTGTCGGAGTTAAAGCCAGTAGGGCGGTAAGCCCCCCCGTTAGTTTAGAGAAGGAAGGATTTACAAGGGGGTTTAACCGTTTGGCCATGTATCCGCCTGTGATAACACCGGTCTTGGCTTCCAAAAAAGGCAGGAGGCCATTGGCCGTAGCTTGATAAGCTAATTCCTGGTTGCGTTGGGGGCCTTTGGGTTGTTTAAGCAGGGCATACAGATAATAGGGCATTGCCAGCGCCCAACCTAAAAGGCCCAGTTTGGGTTTATTGATGAGATATCCCACGGTTCCTAAATCGCTGCAAAAAGCGAACCCTCGCCACGGCCATTGGCGATAGACTGGTCTAGCAGTATCGGTAGCCGGTTTTGAGGAGGTCTCTTGAAACTGATCAAAAGCAAAAGAATGACTGTTACTTGCCATAGGCTGCCCTATAGAAAACGAAGTTTGCGTTGCTGCTACCAATGGCCAGCTTGACTGGCCCAGTGTGTATACACTGACCATGGGGCTTTCCTTTCATCGCCTACGAAGTTAGCTGTCGGGCTCGGGGGAAAAGGTCCCCTATTTCATGGCTGAAAATGCGCCCCGGCCAGTTGCCTGGCAGTGGTTCCTCCGCTCCTTGAAAACAAGGATTAGGCTATATGTTTTTTAAAGTAACGACTGATTATGGCGCTTCTTTTGGCGCTCAGCAAGGTATATTTTTGCGTTTAGGCTCCTATATCAAATGATATAGAGAGTTCTATATCATTTGATATAGGGTGTTTGAGAAATGGATACGATAGGGTGATATCAGGTATTATTGGGCAGAAACCACGCTCATAAACAATTTCTGTTTGGGTGCTTTAGAACACCAAGAGAAGCTGTCCATCCCACTGGCTATTTTCGTTTTGAGGAGCAAAAGTGTCTATTGGTTTTGAAACAGTGTTGTATAAGCTGAATTCCAGAACTCGTTGGCTGATCATTGTTTTGGCCTTTTTTGTTATTGCGGCTCTGGATTTTTCCACACCCCCTGAATACATTTTGGCTTATCTGTATACCCTTCCCATTCTGGTTTCATTGTCCTTTTTAAAACCGCGCATTGCCAAAGTGTTAATGATCCTGGCCATTTTTTCTACATTGCTCAATGTATTATTTCCGCAAAATGTGCTTCAGATACCTTCGGTGGTGATTAATCGGTTAGTGGCTGTTTTCTCCTTTTTAGTCTCGGCCTTTTTTATGTTGCAATATATTCATCATCAAGAGCAGGTGAATGAGCAGGAAACCCTGCTGGCTACAGAGCGCAATCTGGCTCAGTTGCGAGAGGATTTTATGGCTACCTTAACGCATGACCTGAAAACACCCATGCTGGGGGAGCAAAAGACCCTGCAACATTTATTGGATGGCACTTTAGGAGCAATGAGCCCTGAACAAAAAGACGTGTTAGCGGCTTTGAGTCGAAACAAGCAGCGGCAATTGGACTTAGTCAATAATCTATTGTCCATCTACCGCCATGATCATCTGGGGGTAAAGCTACAAATGAGCCTGGTGGACTTAGATGAGCTGATTGCGGACATGCTGACCGAAGTCCAAGCCTTGGCCAATGAACGACGGATCACATTGGAGTATGCATGCCGCCGGACGCCCCCGAAGGTCAAGGGGGAATCCTTGCAACTCAAGCGCGTTATTGCCAATATACTGCATAATGCCTTGAACTATACGCCATCTGGAGGCTTTATTCGGGTCAACTTATTTGAACAGACGCATCAGCTCTTGGTGGAGGTTGCCGATAATGGACCAGGATTGGCAGAAGAGGACTTGGAAAACGTGTTTCACCGTTTTTATCGAGCTGAAGGTACACGGGACATTGTAGGCACCGGATTGGGCCTGTATCTGAGTCGGCAACTGATCCAGGCGCATCGAGGGCGCATTTGGGCGGAAAATGTGCCTGATGGAGGGTGTAAATTTAGTTTTACCTTACCCATCCAAGGAGAAGCGGCATGATTCGGGTTCTCTTGGTTGAAGATGATGAAGTCTTCCGGATTGGGATGATGGTTTCTCTCAAGAAATATAGTGATATTGACCTGATTGGCGCCAGTACGGACGGTAAGGAAGCCATTACGGCGGCCAAAGAGTTGCAACCGGACCTGATTTTGATGGATATTGGCCTTCCGGTACTCAGTGGTATTGAAGCCACCAAGGCCATCAAGGAAAAACAGCCCCAGATTAAAATTCTGGTACTGACATCCCATTCTGAAGCTAAAACAGTGGATCAAATTATGAATGCCGGTGCAGACGGGTTTTGCATGAAAGGCATCTCTACCGAGCGTTTGCATATGCTGATTCAGGAAGTACACCAAGGGGCATTCTGGATTGACCCGGTGGTGGCCGCTCAGATTAAACAGTATCTCCAGGCTGATCGACAACCGTTTACCACAGACGTACCCCTGGCGATTCCTATGGAAGCACTGGAATCACTGACTGAACGGGAGCAAGAAGTACTGGCCTTGATTGCCGCTGGTAAGAAAAACCTGGACATTGCGGATATTCTGATGATTTCCCCAGGAACGGTAAGGGTTCATGTCCATTCCATCTTAAACAAGCTGAACGTGAAAGATCGCACTCAGGCTGCTTTATTTGTGGTTCGAAGGCACTCGTAAACTTAACCAAAGCATAGTTCTGAGCGACTATTCAAAATAATCTCTATTGCAAATACACCTGACGGCCCAAGTCCACCGCATCATGGGCATGAAGGGATCTCCCTGATTACCGTCGAAGTCATTGAGGCCGCCCGACCATGCCTCGTCATCGGCTCCCATTAGGGTGATATTTACCGCTGCCAAAATGGCGCCATTTAACGCTGAAATTTACACGCCATCATTCCGCGTTGCACGAATTTTGCACAAAAACCGAACGGAATCGTCATTCGCCAGCCATCAGGGTTGCACGGCGCTTTGCCATAGTAATGGCTATGGACAAGATTTCAAACGGCTTACCGCCTTCACTTCGCTTTTCAGCATCATCAACCCTAGCGCTGCGGGCTTACTCGTTCCTGACCTGCAGTAAATCGCCGGACGGCTGCCCTTCTTCAACAACGACTGAGCAGAAGGCAGCCCCGGCCTTTTCTTTAAGAAAACTAAAAGGCTTATTGGGCAGCTTCGTGATTGCCTGCGCCCTGATGATCGCCAGCCTGCCGCAAGGCGCGTCCATCGGGCCAGCGCCTCCGGTTAAAGGCAGAGTGGCGCTTTTGAATCAGTGGGAAGCATTTTCCGATCCCCAGTCAGTGCGATCCGGCCATCATTCCGCAACCCGTCAAGCTTTACCCGGTTATTTCCAGTTCGCTCAATTTCATACCATCCACACTCAAAAACAGCACACAAAGCGACTGAAACACCGCCTTAATACCTCTCATTCATCTTGCAAAGGAGTCTCCGCATGGTTTTTATAAATCCCTTTCGCGTACCCGCCAAAAGTTTCCGCTGGAAAATGGCGAGCAGCCTGTTACTCGCCAGCGCGGCGGATTTCCTGTTTTACGGGCAAAGCCTCATCGGCTGGACGTTAGGGTTTTTTACGTTGCTCGTTTTGCTGGCATTCCTGTTGCATAATCATCTCATTTTAAAAAAATGCGGCAGTCTCCTATTGGTGGCCTTAACCTTGGGCTTGTGTGCGGCGCAGGCGTATAACCCTACCGGACACACCGTTCTGCTGGCACTGTTGGCCATGGCGGGACTGGCCTTACAACGGGAGCCATGGCCGGGAGAAGCCCTGTTATGGCTGAGAAACGCGATGTTTTATTTGTTGTTTAACTGGACCCGCCCCATTCGGGATGGCCTGAGTTGGCTGTCCATCCTGCAAAAACGCCCGACCAAACTGCGATTTAGCCCCCATTGGATTATGCCGGTTTCGTTTTCCGGTGTCTTTATTTTCCTGTTCTCCCTGGCAAACCCGGTTATTCAGCATTGGCTGGCCCAAATTCAGTGGAGCGTACTGATCGATTTTTTAAGCCCACCCAGAAGTCTGTTTTTTACCTGCATTTTCCTGCTGGGTTGGTCGTTCATCAAGCCGCAAGTCCTTCGTATGAGCCGCATTCCGGTTACGAAAAAGCCGCCGATTGCAGAAAACAGCTTGTTCCGCTTGTGGTTCAGCCCGCAATCGGTCAGGAATTCCCTGCTCGTTTTCAACCTGGTTTTCCTGGCGCAAAGCGTTCTGGACGGCCTGTACTTATGGGGACATTGCGCCCTGCCGGATGGTCTGACTTACGCTCAATACGCCCATAACGGCGTTTACCCGCTCATGGCCACCGCGTTGCTGGCAGGCGGGTTCGTGCTGTTGGCCCTCAAACCCGGCAGTGACACGGAGCGCCACCCCGGCATTCAACAGCTGGTGACGCTGTGGATTTTGCAGAACGTTTTCCTGACCGTGTCCAGCCTGCAACGCACGTTGCTGTATATCGACATTTACTCGCTCACTCACCTGCGCGCGGCAGCCATGATCTGGATTGGGCTGGTGGCGCTGGGGCTGGTGTGGATGCTGCTGCGCATTGCGGGGCGCAAAAGCAACCGCTGGCTGATTAACATCAACGCCGCCACGCTGCTGGTGGTATTATATGCGTGTGGTTTTGTGGATTTTAACGAAGTGATTGCGACCTACAACGTGAGACACTGCCAGGAAGTACTGGGCCTCAGCGCCGATGCCCCCAGGGCCACGCTGGATCTGGAATATTTCGCCGACGCCTTGGGCGCATCCGCCATTCCCGCGCTGGACTGGTACCAGCAACACGCCCAGCCCCAACACACGCTCAGCGTTCAAGCCGCGTTTCAGCTCCGCCGCAATTTGGCTCACCGGGTGGAAACGAGGATGCAGACCGAAAACTGGCGCGGCTGGACTTATAAGCAAGCCATGCTGCACCGTTACCTGATGCAATCCCAACGGGAAACCGCGCGGGCAGCCTCCGCCGACACAACTTTCAACACCCCATCCATCACGGCCCCCAGGCTGGCCATGGCCGGGCAGGAAACGCCATGAACCCCAAGAAAATCCTGGTGGTGGACGATGATCCGCACATCCGCGAAGTAATTCGCTTCGCGCTGGAAAAAGCAGGCATGCAGGTATGGGAGGCCGAAAACGGACAAGCCGGGCTTCAGAAAATCCAGGCGATTTCCCCGGATTTGGTGGTGCTGGATATCATCATGCCCGAAATGGACGGGCTGGAAATGTGCAGGGAGCTGCGTAAATCTTCGGAGCTGCCCATTTTGTTCCTGTCTTCGCGCGATGACGAGATTGATCGCATCATCGGGCTGGAAATCGGCGGGGATGATTACGTGACCAAACCCTTCAGCCCACGGGAACTGGTGGCGCGGGTGAACGTGATCCTCAAGCGCCTGGGCAAACAGGCGCAATCTTCCCTCCAGCCGGACGCCGCGCCGGAGGATTTTCAAGTGAGGAAATTGCGGCACGGCGGCGTGTCGCTGGAAATTGAAACCCATTGCGCGTTCTGGCGCGAAGAGGCCATTATTCTGACCGCCACCGAATTCAACCTGCTGCATACGCTGCTGAAGTATCCGGGCCGGGTGTATACGCGGGATGACCTGATTGAAGGCGGCGTGTTCAGCGATGTGGTGAACGACCGCACCGTGGATAGCCATATTCGTAGGCTGCGGGGCAAATACGCCGAGGCGGGCGGGGCCAACGTAGTGGAAACCGTGCATGGGGTGGGCTACAAACTGGGTTCCTGCCAGTGAAAAACGGCCCGAAAAAAAGCGGCCAACGCTGGCTGTTCAGCCTGCACCACATTGTGCTGGCAGTCAGCCTGATTACGTTGCTGCTGCCGCTGGGAAGCCTGCATTTTTTAAAGCTGTACGAAAGCGCGCTGGTGCGCCAGACGGAATCGGAGCTAATTTCGCAATCGGCCTTTATCGCCGCCGCCTACAAAAAGGAGGTCTCGGATCTGCTGGCCCAGCAACACCGGCAGTTCAGCCAATACGGGCGTCCGCTGCCCAGGGAAAAAATGTGCGACAACGACTATTACCAGCCCATCCCCGAAACGCTGGATTTAGCGAAAGATCCCGTTTTGCCGTCCCGCCCGGACGGGCAACGCCGCAAGCCTGCAGATCCCGTCGCGGCAGCGGCGGGCCAGAAAATCGGCCCGATTTTAAAGGACGCCCAGCGCATCACGCTTTCAGGCATGAAGGTGCTGGACTTTCAGGGCGTTACCGTGGGTGGACAGCAGGAACTGGGCCTTTCTTTCGCCCATTTGCCGGAAGTGCATATGGCGCTGCGCGGAAAACCGGACAGCTTGCTACGAAAGCGGGGCGGGCTTGGGCTGCCGCCCTCGCCCAAGTCCATCAGCCGGGGTTCAGACATCAACGTGTACGTGTCGGTACCCATCATCGCCCAGAACCGGGTGATTGGCGCGGTGCTGGTCAACCGAACCCCCAGCGACCTGATCCGACTGCTCTACAGCAAACGCGGCGACCTGACCTCCGCAGTGATTGTGGTGCTACTGGTCACGCTGGCCATTGCCGCCGTAACCTCCCACACCATTACCCGCCCCATTGAGGCGCTGATTCGCCAAGCCCGGCGCATTGCGCGAGGAGAACCCAACGCGGCGGCCCCCTTGCGCAACCCCATGACCCGCGAAATCGCCACTTTATCGGAAAACCTGTCGGCCATGGCCGAAACCATCGAGCATCGTTCCAATTACATCCGCCAGTTCGCCATGCATGTCTCCCACGAGTTCAAAACGCCGCTCACCGCCATACAGGGCGGCCTTGAACTGTTGCAGGAACACGGGGACACCATGCCCGTTGAGCAACGCGCCCGCTTTTTAGGCAACATGGCCCAGGACACCGACCGGCTGAAGCGGCTAGTTAACCGGCTGCTGGAACTGGCCCGCGCCGATATGCTACAACCGGGCGCGGAACAGGTTCCCGTTTTGCCATTGCTGGAGTACATGGCCGCCCGCTACCGGGATTCCGGCTTACGCACAACCATTGAAAACCATACCGGCCTTGCGAACCCACAAGCCGCCATCTCCACGGACGCACTGGAATCCGTGCTGACCCATTTACTCGGCAACAGCGCACAACATGGGGCCAGCGAGATCGCCATCACCCTGCAAACTCAGGAGAACATGCTGGCCCTGCAACTGGTCGACAACGGATGCGGCATTTCGCAGGCCAACACCGGCCAGTTGTTCACCCCGTTTTTCACCACCCGGCGGGAAAAAGGCGGCACCGGCCTGGGGTTGAGTATTGCCAGAGCGTTGCTGAGCGCGCACAAGGGCGGCATTGAGCTGGTTCCCAGCCCGCAAGGCGCATGTTTTGTGCTGCTGATTCCCTGCACCGCGCCAAACGTAGTTGCCGAAAATACGAAACGTTCTTAAAAAAGCGCCATGCTAAAGCAGTCATGTACGCCCCCGCCGGTAAGGGACGAGGCATTTCAAGGGCAGTCTTGATGCAATTAACCTGAACGCGGGAAACGGGGATTTAAATCTGGCCGGGAAACCATTGCCGCAACACGGCGGTCGGCGCGGACACGCCCGCAAGCTGAAAACCGTTGGCCGGGTCGAGGAAAATGCGACTGGCCACCCGCTGGATGTCCTGTGGCGTCACCTGCTCGATAGAAGCCTGAAGCCGGTTCAAATCCGGGGGCGTCGTCCCGGTTTTGAGCCACGGAAAATAGAAGATAGAGGCCACTTGCGGCATTTGGAACATGTCGCGAATGTTCAGCAGGGATTTCCGCTTCAGGGTATCCATCATGGCGGGAGTCATGGGGCTTTGGGCAAGGTTCCGGGTGACCTGGCCCAAATCGACCAGTGCCTGGCCGATTTTACCGAAGTCAACCTCCACGCCCACGTTATAGCAAAGCCCCTGGCCCAGCGGCTTGCCTTCCGTTTGGGCCACGCCGTACACCAGGCCATGATCGGTGCGCAGGGTCTGGAAAAACGAGCCGGTCGAAGTACCGCGCAAGGCATCCTGAATCAACAGGGAAGCGGCATAATCGGGGTCATGCGGATCCGGCATTTTCCACACGATTTTAACCAAAGCCCGCTTCAAGCTGTCGTTAGGAACCAGCACTGGCGGGGCCGCCCCCTGGGGATTGGGCAAATTCATGCCCGCCGCATTGCCAGAATCCGGCACATACGGGTTTCGGAACCAGCCAACGTCCCGAATGGCCTCATCCAGCACCTGTCGCTGGGCTTGCGGCGGCAACGGGGAAATCATGATGGCCTGCGCGTTGCCCACCGCCTGCAACATGCGGCTATGCTGGGCCATTAAGCCCGGCAAACCGAGTTGCCCCAGGGCCGCCATACGCTGCCGGGAATCCAGGGCGAAGGTGTGGTTGGCCCCGTAAAGCTGCTTGAGCATGGAGGTGGCCAGCAGAATATCCGGGTTGGTAATCCGCCCTTGCTCATTGGCGATGCTCTTGGCCTGCAATGTGTTGAAACTGGCCGAATCCACCGCTGGACGGGTCAACAAGGTCAGCAGGGACTTCAACATCTCCGGCTCCTGACCGACCGGGCTGCTGCCATGCACCCACAGACGGTTATCCAGGCGGGAAAAACCCACGACCATATCCTGATCCCGCAAGCGGGCAATAAACCGCTTGGTGCCCTCGGAGCCTTCTTCCAGCACATCGGACAATAAGCCCTCAATGCCTGGGGATAAGGCGTCTATAGGCAACATCATGCTAAACATGCTTTTTTGCTGACCGCGCATTTGCATAAAGTGGCCAGTGGCCCCATTCACCAGGGTGGACGTCGAAACCGGGCTTAAACTGTCCATTTGGGAAACGCCGGTCGGGCTTTGCGAGGAGGAGAGGGCAGGGGAGGAGGGAGTAAATGAATCGCCCACCGGGGAAAGCGGTGGTGAAGGCGGCAGCCAAACAGGCTGAAGCTGAAACGCAGACACGGGCAAATCCGCTCGCGAGTCAAGGGAAAATAGCGGCGGCGTGGGCGGCAACCAGGTAGTTTGCAATGGCGGATACACAGGCGGGCGGATCATGCCAGACCTCCCGCCGCTACCTGGGGTTGGGCCTGGCCGGGCAGCCCGTAGACCACTGCGTAGGTGGCCGGGTTCAGGTATTTTTGGGCGGCGCGTTGCAGGTCTTCGGCGCTAATCAGGTTGGCCATCTGCTCATAATTCATAAAATACGGCAACGTGTTGTTGGCGGCCTCCTGGCCCAACGCCTCGGTCATCATGCCCACGTTGCGCTGTATTTCCCGGTGGCGGCGCACCAGTCGATCACGGGTGCTGGCAATCATCGGCTCCACCGTGGCGGGCTGCGACAATATGCGGGGCAAGGCCGACAGCAGGTTCAGCACCCCGGCCAGGGCCGTTTGCTCCTGCCCCGGCTGGACATCCATGTTAATGCGGTAATCACCGCTCTGCTTCTGCGGCGAGTAGCCGGAATCCAACTGGCTGGCCAGACGCTGATTGCTGACGATTTGGCTGGGCAGCAAGGCGGACGGATCGCCGTCCAGCATTTCCTGCAAGAACTCCATACTCATGCGATCCAGGTAGTTGTTTTGCGGCGGGGCGGGGAAACCCAGATGCACGATGCTGTTCGTTAGCTGCGGGTCCACGATTTGCGCGGCGCGAACCTCGCCGGGACGAATGGCGGTTTGGACGGCCTGGTTGCCAAAGCCGAAATAACGGGGTGGGTTGCTGCCGAAGGCTGGCCCCAAAATGGCCAGGACGGCTTCCGGGTTGACGTTGCCCGAAATCACGGTCACCATGTTGGTGGGAGAGTATGCCAGGTGCCTGAACGCGGCCAAATGCGCGGGCGTGGTGGAAAGAATATCCTGCTGGCTCCCCAGCGTCTGAACTTCCGGGCGATCGTACAACAATTCAGACAACTTGCTGTAGATGCGGTTCATGGGCCTGCGGGTACGCAAGGCCGCTTCGTTCAGCACATTGGTTTGTTCCTGTTTGAGATCCTGCGGGTTATACACGGGCCTCAGCACGGACTCCGCATGCAGCCGCAACATGTCGGTGGTATCTTCCCGGTTGAAAAACAACTCGTGCTGAATGAACTCGTTGCTGGTGCTGGCGTTAAAGCGGCCGCCCAGCTCATCCACCTTGGCCGTCCAACTGTTTTTGACCGGGAAGTTCTCGGTGGTTAAAAAACGGCAATGCTCATCCAGGTGAGCAAGGCCGGAAGGCAGGCCAATGTTTCGGTACAAGCTGCTGGGATACACCGCGTTTTCCACGATGGAGCCGCTGTTTACATAGGTTCTCAGGCCAATAATATCCGAAGGCCGCTGCTCCACGATAATGCGATGCCCGTTGGGCAGAGTGTAGAAAGTCATGGGATTGCCCAGCGGGGACAGGCGGGTTTGCTTAAGAACCGGGCCGGTCTGCCATGAAGGCGGAGCCAGCCAATTGCCGCCGGAAACAGCGGAAGTTGAAAAGCCGGGATTCGCCAAGGCGGGAGCAACCGGGGGAGCGGGCGCGACCGGCTGCATAGGGGAGAATTCCCGAAACGCATGGCTGGGTAAGGAAGGGCCAAGTACAACCATTTAATGAAGAACCATTTACTGCGAGTCAATCCTGTTACGTTGCGGATATAAAACCGAAGGGCATGGCAGTATTGCATGTTCCAATCGATTCAACAATCCGAAAACCCCGCCATGGCCGAGTTGTTTTACAATAGGATGGAAAGCGTCCGGTTTGTTCGGCATGGTCTGTTTACAGTGTCGTGTTGAATCCCTTGAGCGAACCGGAAACATTTGAATAGCAAAGCATACAGTTCCTGTTCCCAATTGAGTCAATCCCGTCCCCTGATTTTTTTAGAAGAGTCCGCGCATGTTTTCCATGTTCTGGCCGGTTAAGCTGGCCCTCGGTATTTTCAAGTTTTTCCTGAACCTGCTGGTGCTGGCCACCTGTGCGTTAACCATTATCGCCATGATGGGAGACAAGGGCTGGGCCTGGAGCCTGACCACCCATTTTCGTATGCAGTACCTCGCCATTCAGTTGCTGGCCCTGGGTTCCACACTGCTGGCCTGCTGGATGAGCCGGAAAGACAATGAATCTATTCCGGCCTGGACGGAAAGCCGACTGAGCATTATTTTTTTAAGCGTGTTTGCAGGGCTGAACCTACTGCAAATTGCCCCTTATTACTTTCCCGGTGCGCGGCCCGGCGTGGCGGAACTGAAAACGGCCCATCCCCTCAAGCTGATGCACTTCAACCTGTTCGGCAAAATCAACCACCACACGGCAAGCGTGGCGGCGGCCATTCGGGAAGAACAGCCGGATTTGCTGGATCTGGTGGAATATACCGACGACTGGCGGCAAAAGCTTGAAGAATCCGGCGCGCTGCGCAATTACCCTTACCGGGTGGCAGGGCAAAACCACATTGCCCTCTACAGCAAGGTTCCCCTGCGGAACGCCCGGCTGGTGTACGCGGCCCCCGGCGCAAAAGTGGCCAACCAGGCCAACATTATCGCCCAGTTCTCCCTCAACCAGAAGCCGGTGACGATTCTGGTGGCCCATCCCGCTTCGCCCATCCTGCCGTCCCACCTCACCTGGCTACAGGAAAGTTTCCGCACCTGGGAGGCCGCGCGGGATAAATTGGGCCAAAATCTGGTGGTGGTAGGCGATTTAAACACTTCGCCGTGGTCGATGGAATTCAAGGATCTCACCCGGCAAACCGGCCTGCGCGACAGCCAGCTTGGTTACGGGGTGCAACCCAGTTGGCCCATGCTGCTGCCCATTATCGGCATTCGCAATACGCCCACCCTGCTGACCAACCTGTTCGCCATCCCCATCGATCACGTGCTGGTCAGCGGCAATATCCTGGTGTTTGGCCGCAAGACCGGCCCGTTTGTCGGCTCAGATCACCTGCCGGTCACCGTGGAAATCGGCATGAGGCCGGGCGCGTCGCCGGATGCCCGGCAAGCCGTCAGCCCAAATCGTCCAGAGCGTTCAACGGCCATGCGAAGCAAGTCCTCACTAAAGCCAAACACATCAAAAAACAATTAATTAAATATCCCCATCCCATTCCGTATTATTCCGGAAATTGTCGCAGGCGGCTATTTTATGGCCCCGCCGCCCAAACTGGCTAAAAATGAACCCAAGGCAATCCAAAAAATGTTTTGGTTTAGATTGAATGTTAGTGATATTAATATGATCGGTGACATTGGTCTCCTTGTAGAAACCATAAAGAGCCTGTTTTTATATGATTTCGACTGTATCGCATTCCGCAGTCCGCTTCCGTGGCGGCCAGCCCACCCAAGTTCCAAGCACTCGGTCTGAGAACATTCACCAAATACCACCCGACTCGTTCTCGGCACATCCTTCAGAACCGCCACCAGCTTACGAAGCTTCCCAGCATGAAACTCTGATGAAGCAACTGCCGCAGATGATCCGCAAGTTCATCCACCACCTGACCAAGCTGGTACAGATTTTAACCGGGCAATACAAGCCGGAACCGGAAGTGAAGGCTGCCTTGAAAGATTTTTCCCATGCGGTTCAGGAACGGCTCCAATCCCCTGGCTTTGCCCAGGAGTTGGCCAAAGCTCAGTTCAAAACCAAAAAAGCCCTGATCCTGGCCTCTGATATGCCTGAAGATGAAAAACAACAGCACTTGGCGGCCATTCCGGATGAAATCTCTCCGGAGCATGCCCAGGCAATCGCATCGCACACGGTGGCCGATGTTTTCCATAGCCTCAGCAACGCCGTGCGCTCGGAAGAAACCGAGCAAGGCTTGCGGCAAGCCTTCAGCACCCTTCCCGAAATGATTACCGAAATGTATGCGGCCCAACAGACGGAAGCAACCGCGCAGGAAAAGGAACAACAGGCCATGCGCGCATACTTCAAAGGGCTTGAGGACAAGCACAAAGCAACATCAGGAATATCCGATGAAGAACGGCAAAAACGTTCAGATAAAGAACGGCAAGAGTTTCACCTCCTTCAGCCAGAGGAAAGGAAACAGCATCTAACGCTTTTCAGCAGATTGTCTGAATCGGAACGGAAACGCTTCTTGAAAAAATCCACTGAAGAGCGAACCAAAACGGCTAAATTTGTTGCAGAGCAACAGAAAAGACTGGATGAGGTTAAGGCAGCAGAAGCAGAAGCAAAAGAACAGGCAAGCTAACTCGCCAGCCAGTCCGCCTAGCAATTCCATAATCATAAAAAGCCCGGTTTGTTCAGAACTAGGGCTTTTTTAATGAACCAAAACAAACACTACTGTTTAAACAACGCATGCACCGCTTCGCGGCGCAACACCAGCACAGCGCAAACGCCCAGTATTAAACCCAATGGCGGCAGGGCAATGCATTCCACGCAACTCAAAATGGCGCAACTCAACCAGTGCTTGCGCTGATGGAACAACCAGGCGTTCAGGCCCAGTATCGCCGTTTGGCCACCCAGAATAAACAGCCCTTTCACCAACTGGAATTCCAGGCTTTTATGGCTTCCCGCAACATGCAACCATTTAAAGTAGCCCGGCCCAATCGCCAGCGGCAACACGAAGCCCAGCAGCCAAAAGCCCGCCGCCAGGCCAGCCAAACCCAAATGCCCTTTTACCAGCCAGCGAAGATGCCGCTCGTCTTGCGGTAATAAATGCAATTGGGGCTGAGACATGGATTAGCGCCTTCCGGGGACTGAATGGGCAAACATTGCCCGAAAAATTCAAAACTAAAAAGTGAGCATAAACCAAATTGCGGGCTAACGGCAAGCCGAAAGCTCGCAGGCAACGGCCCACAGGTGCGGCAAGCCCCTCCCTGTCACGCCTACAACTTGGGAATTGCGGCATCCACTTTTTTAACATGGTTCAGGTGCCGCAATTCCAGCCAGATGCCCTTGGCCTTCAGGAAAAATTCCACGCTGCGGGTCAAATATTTACGGCTCAGGTCGGACGGCACATTCTGGGCCAGTTGCTTGTAAAGCTGGGCAATCTCAAAGGCGCAATCGGCCACCAGCGGTTGCCACTTGGTTTTGGCCGCATGGGGCCATATCGGCTCCAGCAGCTTGCCCGCCTCCTTGGCCTTGCCTTGGGCCATCAGCGCGCGCGCGCAAACCAGCGTCAACTCAATGGATTCATACACGTTGCGAATATCCGGCTTATTGGCGATATCCAACGCCTTCACCGAGATTTCATAGGCCACCTCGTGATTACCGCAGGAAGCCTCGAAATCCGCCAGGAAGCGCCATCCCAGCAGGGCGGCGGACGCGAAGCGATGGTCTGAACTGAGGCCAATGGCTTGTTCAATCAGCTGACGGGCCTCTTTCACCTTGCCCAGCTTGCCGGAAATATACCCGGCGTAGGCCTGGGCCACCACCCAGGTATGGTAGTCGCGCACGGCCTCGGACTTGGAAATGACGGTCAGCACCAGATGAGAGGCGCTCGTCCAGTCCTCCAGCTCGCAATGGTACATAATGGCCAATAAGCCCCACTGGGCTAGGAACCAGTCCGAATCCTCCATGGATTCAATGGCGCTCAGCAGGCCGTCGGCTTCGTGGTTACAGCGCTCATATTGGCCGTTTCGCAGGAAAATTTGCCCCATGGTCAGTTGCAGGGCAATTTCCAGCCCTTGCAGGCCATTTTCGCGGGCCTGGCGCAGGCAGTCCTCAATCAGGGCGATGGCCGCGTTATCGCATTGGGCCAGCAGAATCTGGGCCTTCAGCAGGCGGGCCTGCAAAAAGGGTTCCATCATGCCGGAAGCCGCATGACTGCCCGACGCGCTGGCCGCCACCGGCTCAATCCCTTGCTCCATCAGCTCACGCGCCTGTTGCAGGCGGCCCAGGGTAAACAGGTATTCCATGCGGTTAATTTGCAGCGAAGCGGTTTCCAGCGGGTACGCCTTGGCGTCCACCAGTTCCAGCGCCTTATCCAGCGTCACCAGCGCCTTGGTGAAATCGCCCTTGTTTTCGTACGCGGAAGCCAGGAAGCCCAACGGCTCAATCAGCTTCACCGCATCCCCCTCGGAACGACGGTAAAAGAACACCCATTCCAGTACGCCAGAGGCCAGATCCGGGTCTTCCTCCAGATTGTAGATGCCCAGCCCCTCCGCAATACGCAGGGCAAGCTCCTGGGTATGCAAGGGTTCCGCAGTCGATGCCTCCAGCAAGGCCAGCGCGCGGAACATGGCCATGTTCATCCCCACCAGGGAGCCGATTTGCCCGTCGTAAATCCCGGCCAGGTTCCAGTAATTCAGCGCCCGGTTGGGCATGCCGCCATTTTCGGAATGGTAGGCGATCAGCATGGGGTTGACGGTCACGCCCTGGTTAAAGTCATGTTCCAGCGCCTCGCTAACCAACTGGTGCATCTGAAATCGCAGGGACTCATCCACCCCGGCATACACGGTCTCCCAGATCAGGCCATGGCGAAAACGGCCGGTATTCACCGCATCCGGCAACAGGAAGCCATGGTTGAACAAAGTGGTCAGGCTTTCGTTGAACTCATCCTCTTCCATCTGGGCCAAGGCCATCAGCAGGTTAATAGCGAATTTCTCGCCTAAGATGCTGGCCAATTGCAGTAAATATGTGGCTTTCTCACCCAAAAAGCCGAAACGGGCGCGCAGCAGAGCTGGCAAGGTTTCCGGCAGGCGCAGCCCCGCAAAGTCGAACTCCCGGTTTATGACGAACTTGTAGGTCTCCGGGTCTACCGTTAACGCCTCTTGCAGGTGCAACAGGCGCATGACCTCTTCCACGTAAAGCGGCAAGCCCTTGGCGTTTCGCAGGATCATGTCGATCACCTGCGGGGGGAATGTGTGCAACTGGCCGCCCAGCGGGCCTTCATCCAGAAAGCGCTCGGCCTCGGCGTCGTTCAACTCGGAAATGATCAGTTCCTTGTACGGCAACTTTTGCAGCAATTCGGCCAGCTTGCCTTCGGCGTAAAAATCCCTGGACTGGGTCAGGATCAGGTAGACCGGCGCATCCAGCAAGCCCTTCTCCAGCAGGCGAACCAGCAGATCCAGCGACGCCGGGTCTGCGAACATGAGATCTTCCATCACCACGACCACCGGGCGCTTGGCGGCCAAGTTGTGCAGAAAAGCCAGGAAGAACGCCTCGATACGCCCCAGGTTAGCGCGGGATTCCACGGAAAGGGGCTGCAGCGGCTGCACCGACAGCAGATCGACCAAAAATGCCATCTCATCGGACGGCGGTTCCCCTTCATAAATATAGCCCAGAAATTTCCCCAGTTGCTCCCGCACCTCACGGCCCGGCTGGCCTTCCATCACCAGGCTGAGCAGGTTCTGCACCAGTTCTATCCAGTAACCCAAGGGCATGCCAAGGCGATGGAAACAGCGATAATGATGCCCGCCCATCCAAATGGCCTGCTGGTTCTCCGGATCGATTCTGGAGCGCACCATATGCACAATGCTGGATTTTCCCAGCCCGTCGGCCGCGCAAATGGCGACCAGTTTGCCCTTGGCAGTCGCGCCCTGGGCCACGAAGCCGCTTAATTCCGCCGCCAGCGCTTCAATTGCGTTTTCGTAGTTCAGGTTGGCCTTGCGGGCGGCCCCGACGTTTCCCAATACCGGCGATTCGTACTGCGGCAATTCTGGCGGGGAGAACGACTGTTTTTCAGATGGTTCAGGCTGCTGGGCAATTGCGGATTGCCCCATCGGCTGCATTTTGGCCGGGGCAGGCTCGGCTGGCTGCACAATGCCCGATGGCGCTTGCGAGGCGGCGGCTGACGGCAAAGCTTGCGCCGTTTCGGGTTGCTTGGGTGTTGCCGGAGGCTCTGCGCCTCGGTCGTCGATTCGGGGCGCTTGCGGCGCAGATTCCGCAACAGGCGGGGCAATCACCGCTTCAACGGGCGGCAAGGCGCTGCCGGGGCGCAGCACCCGGTAAAACATCAGGGTGTGGTTGCCCATCGTCACCGGGCCAATGGGTTCCATGCGGTAACGATCCCGAATGAGCTGGTTCACCGCTTCGCTGACCGTCAATGTGCCGGGATGCCCCACACTGCGCTCCAGGGTTGACGTCAGGGGGTTCCTGGCCTTGGCCCGCTCAATATCCAGCCCAATCCGCAATTGCAGCAAACCGCTCGGATACCTGAACTCTTCGGCCAGCAGGCGCAAAAAGGTCTCAATGGCCTGATCCAGCGAGGCTTCCAGGCTTAGCTCCCGCTTGAACGAGACAAACAGGATGTTCTTTTTGCTGGCGTTAATTTGCCCGTTAGCGGCCAGGATCCGTTCTTCAATAAACGCCTGGCAACGGCGCAGGAACTCCTCTAGTTTGCGCGGCTCATCAGTGCCTGCCAGCGCCTGTTCCCAGTTCACGAATTCAATGGAGGCCAGCGCGTACGCCTCCAGATCGGCGTAACTCTCAAACCGGGCTTCGCCGGATAAAGGCTGGACGGGCGTCAAATCTTGCACACTCATGGGGGAACCCTTCGATGACACTTCTTGCAACACAGGCTCAGGCGTTTCGGGCGGGGTTTTCGGGGCCATGCCCCCCACGGGAGAAACATCCGGGGCCAAAGCGGCGGTAGGAGGCAAGCCTGCGCCAGGCGCGGCGCCGGAATCCGGGCGGGCTTTTTGCCCATATTCCAACGCCGAGGCGTTCAGTTCCGTATCGGTTCTGAGCTGCTTGCCGCAATTGCCGCAAAACTTTTGTTCCCACAGGTTTTTGAACCCGCAGGCCGGGCAGTTGTTATTGAGCCTGTTGGCGCAATGCCCACAGAAAATGCTCTCGTCGGAATTATAGTTGCTGCATTTGCCGCAAAGCTGCATCCAAACTCCCTCTCTAGGGGCGCAGACAAGGTCTTCCCTATGAAAAACAAGTATAGCTTAATTGGAGCCAAACGGCGCAGACCCCGGCATGCGGGGTTACAAAACTTATACCACCCGCCCGGCTTCCCAGCCGAATACCGCAGTTCGTCCGGTTTACCCCCGTTTTCGGGCGCGCCCGAAAACGGGCTGGCGGCAATTTATACGAGTTCCTGGGTAAAGTCGGCCTGTCGGTTGGCAAAGAGGAATCCCACCAGGGAGTCGTTGGACAGCTCGCCCCAGTCCTGCCATTCCGTCACGGCCTCACCGGCGGGTTTCATCCGGCTCAAGCCGCCCGGCAGATCTGGATGCTCCCTGAATTGCGGGGCAGCCATCGAACTCAGGATCAGGCTTCTGGAGACCCTGTAGAAAATCTCGTTGGGCGGCAGACCCGGCAAGCCTCGACTATGGTACACCAGCGGGTTGGGATAGCCGATTTCCGACAGCAGGCTCCTGACGGCGGCGGCCCAGTCGTTGGTTTCCTGAAGCTTGGGGAAAAACTCCCGCAGCAAGGGCAGGTGGTTCAGCAGGGCCAAAGGCGATTCCTTGATGATAAAGTCGCCCTCATCCACAATCCACTGGGAAGTTTTGACAATCAGCTTTTTAAAGGCATCCGTATTTTTAAGTCGGCCAAGACACTGGTTATACACGATGCGATCGCAGGGAATGTCCGCCAGTACGGCGGCATTGGCGCAAATGAACTTGAGGTTGCGCCGGTAACTCACCGTAGAGCGGGCGTATTCAATATTGGCCCGGCTGGGATCGATGCCGATAATCTCGATATCCGGAAACAGCAGGGACAGGATATTGCTGAACAAGCCGTCTCCGCAACCAATTTCCACAATCCGGCGCAGGTAGGGATCGGTGTGCTTCACCACGAAATCCGGGATCAGCGGCCCGTTAAACCATTTCCAGGGAATCAGGTCGTGCCGTTTCAGGCGGGGGTACATTTGCAGCAGCGTTTTTTCGATAAACAACCGCTCGGTGGGCTTTAAGCCATAAGTTTCCGCCGCTTCCGGTTCCGTTGCGTCGTTCCCCAATGCGCCACCCCGGAGGTTCTGATAGGTGCCATCCGCCATTAAGCCACTCCGTTCCATCATTCGGGCGTTTTTCCGAACATTCCATGATTGTACCGAGCGGCCCGACGCTCGCCCTCATCCAAACGGACGTTTTCCGATTTCAGGCCCGCACGGCCAGTAAGAGCGCCCCGCCATATTACCCAGGCGGGTTAGCCCGACTAGAACTTTATACCCACCCAATCGTCTGGATTAACATACACCTGACTAAGGGGGATCCTCTTTCGGTCAACCATCACTGATCGAGGTTAATGCCAATGGAAACCACTTGTCTTTTTTGCAACCAAATCCTGTACCCTGAGTGCCAGGACGCCTGTTATTTCCGCTTGAAGGATCGCATCTGCAACCGTTGCCTGGAGCAGTCCAAACGGAACGCGCCCGCTCAAGCCAACAGCCTTAGCGGCCAAGAGATTCCGGAAGGCCCACCTGAAGTGAGGGACTAGCCCTTCGCAATCTTCTGATGCGCTACCGGATAAACCGGCAAGCAGATCAGCGCGCCGATTCATCCTGCGGCAAAGGCTGGCCGCCATATGCCACCGGGCTCTCGTTGGTCAGGACACTTCTCAGATCCAACAGTTCGGGGAAGAATCGGGTTTTAACGCCCTTTTGCAGCACCTGGGTGGAAAGCCCCTTCAGGGAGTTGGCTTCCGTGCCAATGGTACGAGCCACCAACGCAAAATGGTGCGCCCGCCATTTATGGAACAGGTCATCGTAATCCACCAGGGCTTCGGCCAGGGTATGTAGCTCTATATTGCCTTCGTAGTCGGTGTAAATCTCCCGAATGGTTTTTCCCCGGCGGGCCAGCAGGGCCGAAAACGATTCCCACAGGCAAGGAGCCATCTCCAGCAGGCGGTTGAAGCCGGGCGATTCCATGCCGCTGCCCTGCCCCAGTACGGTGCGAATTTTGGCGTATTCCACAATGCTGATGTGCCGGGCGATTAAATCCACCTGCATCATCAGCACCATCTGGCAATCATCCACCAGCCGGAAACAGCGGCAGGCCATCAGGATCTTGTCTTCGTCCATAAAGCCAATCGCCCGCTCCAGCTCAATCAGCATCAGTTTCATCCACAATTCCGACGCCTGGTGGGTCAACTGAAACAGCGGCTCTTCCGGGCTGACCGCCTGTTCCAGCGGCGTTTGCAGGCTGAGCAATTCCGGGGTTTTGAGGTATTTTTCATAATCGGTTTTGCCCTCCCCAATCGGGAAACCCGGCACGTAATACCGCCCAGTCACGTCCGGATGGCGGGAAGGATGGGAACTTGCTGCCTGTGAGGCGCTCGCCCCCTCCGGTTGGTTTAAAAAAGACTCACTCACTGCGGATTCTTTCGTAGGTTGTCAACATGTTTGTTTTATTATCCGGCAAAAGCGCGGCTTGTCCAACGCGGCCGCTGGAAAAGGGCGTTGCGCCACACGGGGCGCTCAGTGCCGGACAGCCCTGCCCCCTTCGGGAGACCGACCGAAGAGGCGGAAACTTTTTCATGCGCTTGCTGAAAATGCTTCCCTAGGGCTAACCTGCATAAGCATCAAAAAAAACTTACGCCTTACGAGGCCGGTCAAAAGGTTCCGCGAAAGCTGGCGAAACGCGCCTGCCTCCATTCCAGAAAAGACGCAGGAACCGGCAGTTGCCTCCGGAGAGAGGTTCCCCCGACAAGCGGGGAAACCTCCAGTTAGCCCCGGAGACATCCGAAATCACCGCCATGCGCTGGCTTCCACCGGAAGCCGATAACGAACGGTGGACAATCGCCACCCATTCCCCTTTTGACATGGCTTTCAGTACCCAGAAACGTTCTGGCCTGTCATGCGATTGAATGGGCGATTCCGGCAAAGCGCAAAAACCTCGAAAACCGGCAACCAGCCATGCGTACAAAAAAGAACATACATACGCCAGCAGAACCATTGGCATCGCGAAAAGGAACGCCCGGCAGTGCCAGTCAATGCGTATTCTGTGTTTCATGCGCTTACTTCTCTTCCTTCTGCTTCTTGGTGCAAATGCTATGCGCTTATCGTTGGGATGCTCTCGGAAACCAAAAGGCACCGGATAAACCGGCGGGGATTTCAACTCGTTCGACAAATTATCTCAATTTAAAATAAAACAAATAAAAAGTAATAATTGCCTTTTACCACTCCTTTGTAAATCCAGTATCCAGGCAACAATATGTCCTACCGCCTGCCAAGCAGGCATCAGCAGCCCATTCCAAAAAACCCCAGAAAATTTTGCCGAACGTTAACACAAAATTGTCCGAATCTGATTTTAAATTTACTGGGCTTACTTAGAAAATTACCCAAGAAGCCACATCACCTTATTTTTTTATTGCATTTGCAAGCGTTAGGAGCGCATCACTTGTCATGAATACAATTTCAGCCGCCCGGCCAAACTTTGGCGGACAAATCCAGCCGCGTTTTGGCACGCATTACAACCTGCTAACCGTTGACGACGATTTCCTGGTCCGAAATCCGATTGCCAAAAAGTTTCAGCAACTTGGCAAATTACAAGGCGACACCTTTAATGTATCCAAAGCAGTCAATGCAGAAGATGCCATTGACCAGCTTGAGGCCAGCAAAGACAATACAACGGATTGCTTTGATATGGTGATTACCGACAACAGCATGCCGACTCGCGGGGACGGCATGAAAGTATTGCAACATATCCAAAACATGGCCCCTCAAGACAAACCGACATACACGTTCATGTATTCCAGTGACGCGGACATTGAGGAAGAAGCATTGAAACTCGGCGCCGATGGGGTTTACGACAAGACAAAAATAGCTGCCGTAAATCTTGCCAAAGAATTAATGGCCAAGTTCTTTCCTCCAAAGGCCGAACGCCCTATATCTCACAAAAGAGCGCAATCCACTCCAAATCTGCGCTCATTGGAAAACTCTCCCAAACCTTTTGCGTTAGCCTTACCGAACCTTGACCGAGCAGACTAGCCGGAACCCAGTACGCTGAAGGTGTCATCGGTTTTCTGGAACACCATGGCGAACAGTTCCGGGTGATTGGGCAGATACGCCGGATCGGCGGCAATCCCGAACGCCGCCTGCCGGGCCCGCTCCAATATGGCCTTGTCCTCAATCAGGTCGGCCAAAATAAAATCCGGCAAACCGCTCTGGCGAGTGCCTAAAAACTCGCCGGGGCCGCGAAGTTCCAGATCCCGCTCGGAGATATAGAAGCCATCCTCGCTTTCAGTCAGAATACTCAACCGGGTGAGGGTGGCTTCCGCCTTGGTGTCGGATACCAGTACGCAGTAGGATTGATGGCTGCCTCGGCCCACCCGCCCACGCAACTGGTGCAATTGCGACAGACCGAATCGATCCGCGTTTTCAATCACCATGACGGTGGCGTTCGGCACATCCACGCCCACTTCCACCACCGTAGTGCTAACCAAGATATCCGTTTCCGCCGCCGCAAACTTTTGCATGGCCGCGTCTTTTTCTTCCGGCGTCATTTTGCCGTGCAACAGGCCAATCCGCAATTCGGGGAATACTTCCTGCCTAAGCCGCTCCGCTTCCGAGGTGGCTGCCTTGGCCGAAAGCGTTTCCGATTCCTCAATCAGCGGGAATACGATGTAGGCTTGCCTGCCTTTCAGCACTTCCTGCCGGATGAGCTGGTACGCCTTGCCCAACTGGGAATGGGTGAGCAGCGTGGTTTTAATGGGCGTACGGCCCGGTGGCAGTTCATCCAGAAGGGAAACATCCAGATCGCCATGCATGGTCATGGCCAGAGAGCGAGGGATAGGAGTTGCGGTCATGGTCAGCATTTCCGGGTGATTTCCCTTGTCTTTCAGCAAGGTTCTCTGACGAACGCCAAAGCGATGCTGCTCATCCACCACCACCACGCCCAGGTTGGCGAATTCCACATCATCCTGAATTAAGGCATGGGTGCCCACCGCCACATGAATTTGCCCGTTCAATAGCGCTTGGCGCAGTTCCCTCCGCTCCTTCGCCTTGGCCTTGCCCACAAACAACCCGGCCCGTAAGCCCAGTGGGGTAAGCCATTCCAGGCATTTGCGGTAGTGCTGCTCGGCCAGGATTTCGGTAGGAGCCATTAAAGCGCCCTGGTACCCGTTTTCCACGGCAGCCAACAGCGTCAGAATCGCCACAATGGTTTTACCGCTGCCCACATCCCCCTGCAACATACGGTACATCGGCTCCGATGAGGCGATATCCTCATGAATTTCCGCCAACACCCGCTTTTGGGCGCCGGTCAAATCGAAGGGTAGCAGGTTTCGCAGTTGTTCAGCATAGCCATCCGGCTTACAAGTGAGCGATAGACCTTTCACGGTACGCTTGTATTGCTGCCGCATCAGGGCCAGCCGCAATTGCAAATAGAACAACTCATCGAACACCAGCCGCTCCCGCGCGGCAGTGGCCATTTGCTTGGTTTCGGGAAAATGGATCTGCCGCAGCGCTTCTCTTAAACCCATCAGCCGGTGTTTTTTCAGGATTTCCGGCGGCATGGGGTCGATAATGCTGCCCAAATAATCTTGCAGCGCCTGATGAATCGCCTTGCGCAAAAAGCGCAGGTTCAGCCCTTCGGTCAGCGCGTAAATCGGCACAATCCTTCCGGCATGCAGGGAATCCGATTCCTGAGCGCCGCTGGCGTCCTGGTAACTCAGGATTTCCAGTTGCGGCTGATCCATAGCGGGCAGGCGCTTATAAGTATCCCACTTTACCTTGCCGGACACCATCACGTCCGCGCCCTTGGGGTAGCGGGCCTTCTGCACTTCCAGCGCAGCCTGGCTGGATTTGCGCATGAACCAGTTGGCGCTCATCATGCCGGTTTCATCGGCAATGGTCACGTTCAGGATGGAGACATGCCCGCTTTTGGCGTTGTAGGCGTTCACCGAACGAATGGCGCCGATGACGGTCACTTCCTGCCCCTGTTCCAGCTCCAGAATTTTCACCCGGTTGTTGTAGTCCAGGTATCGCCGGGGGAAGTAATAGAGCAGGTTTTCCACCGTCTCTATGCCCACCTGCCCCAGCAGTTGCGCCAGACGGGGGCCGACGCCCTTGAGGAACTTTACGTCCATTTCGTGAATGGACTGGGAACCCGCCGCCGGTTTTACGGTGGTTACTTTACGCTGGGGGGCGCTGCTTTTGTGGGCCAAATGCTCCAGAAAGCGCTCGATGCTTTCCATGGCGCTCATGCGCCCGCCCACGTCCATAAACTGGTAATTCTCGAACTTGCGGCGCAGCGCGTCCAGTTGCTCCGTTTCCTCGCCCAACATGACCGGCTGTAGCTCTTTCAGGGTATCGCACACAAAGCGGGAGAACGTTTTCTTGCGCCCCTGCACGTCAATGTAGCGGTGATCCTTCTCGTAGGAGAGGGCTTGCCGTAAATCTTTCAGTTTTAACTGCGTCTCTTCAATGGATAACAAGTCGAATAATCCCTAAACGCCGGATGACAGGGGCCGCCCATGCGGGCAACGGCCCAAAGGCTTGTCCGTATTATATAATACTGCCCCTTTTTTTGAACTGAACCATTATGCGATCATAACGTCTATAACACTCGGCCAAGTACAAGTACAAACGGGGCAAGAATTTTTAGAGTTGGAGTCCCGACAGCTACCGATAGAGAGGTTGAACAGAAAAAGGCAATATGAGCCTTTCCCCAAACTACAGTCCTGGTCGAGCTTTGAGCGTAACATCCTATATATTCAATTACCCGAATATTATTAATGAGGCAGGGATTTCTCATGCATGTATATCATCCAAACCGTTTCAAGTTATCGCTGTTAGGCGGATTGCTGGCCGCCGGCCTTTGCCTGGGCGCAAGCCTGACGCCCGCCGCGCAGGCCCAAACCTCCCCCGATGCAATTCGCAATTACAACGACGGCATTGAAGCTTACAACCACGGGGATATTGCGGGCGCGCTGCGAAAATTCGACCGGGCCGTACAAGTAGACCCTAATTACGCCGCCGCCTACTACAACATGGGTTCCATTTATTACCAAAGCAAGCAGTACGCCGATGCGGCGGACATGTTCCAGAAAGCCGTAACGCTCAGCCCCACCGACACCCAGGCCAAGTACAACCTGGCGCTCAGCCTGGAAAAACTGTCCCACAACCAGGAAGCCATCAACGTCCTCAAGCAGATTCCGGTAAATGATTCCAAGTACCCGCAGGCCAAGGCCAAAATTGCGGAGCTTAGCCCGGTAAAGGCTAACCCAGCCAAGATTGAACCGGAAAAGAAAACGCCTTCCGCCAGCAACGGCAAACAACCCGCCCCGCTGGTAAAATCGACCGCCAAACTGGCCAGCCAGTCCTTCTCCAAAGGGTACGACGGCCCCACCGGCATTACCATTGGGCCGGGCGGCTACATGTACGTGGCCAACTATTCCAAAAACCTGATTTACCGGGTGGGCGCGGGCGGCGAGAAATCGATCTTCGCGCAGGGGGATGGATTGAAAGGGCCGATTGGCCTGACCTTCAACCCCAAAACCAACGAACTGTACGTGGCCAACTACCTGCTGAACAACGTGGCCAGCGTAAACGCCTCCGGCAAGGTATCCACCCTGGTTTCCGGGTTGAATAAGCCGTACAACCTGTTTTTGGACACCATCAACAACGCGCTTTATATTTCCGAGCAGGATCCGGCCAACCGGATTTCAAAGGTCGCCTTGCCTAAATAAGCGGACAGAAACCGCAAAATAAAAAAACGGCAAAAAAAACCGGGAGGACTAGCTCCCGGTTATTGCGGTGGTTATCCCGCCACGATCATGCTGCCGGGCGATAACGCCTCGGATGCACAACAACGGCGGGACTCTCACCGGGTATGACACAGTACCTGCACAAGGCCGCAGGCACTTCTTTTCCCCCTTCGTAAATAGCAAGAGCCAAGTTGACAAGCGCTTGGCCCGTTTGCGTTGTGTTCCCCCACTTAAATCCCAATATCTTCAATTCTACAAAAACACCTCCGCAAAGGGCAGTGGAAAAGCCTGGCAGGCTGAACCATTGCCATCGTTTTCGGTTATTTTGAACCCACTTCTTCAATGCGGACATTTTCCCTAATTACCCACTTTGCCCATAAGACGCTTCTGCGGCTTACGGCGCATTGACTTGATAAACCCACTTGAATTTTTTAAATAAGAATCTTCTCTTCTTGACCGCATCAAAGGCGGTAAATTTTTAAAGTTGCCAAACTGTTAAAAAACCGTTACAAAAACAGTCAATCCATTGGAGAGAATAATTCCATAAACCTGAAATACAAGCCATATCCGAACGCTTCAACTACCATATCGAGAAGAATGAGGACTTCTTCTTTGTTTTGCTTTGAAGTCGTTCTTCTCTAGTACCACTCCCAAATTTGACTGTTGGGCTATAAAGTCTGTTATTGATTGATAGTGGGACTTGAGAGGTGAATATAAATTGATCTGGAATATAAATCAGAGGCTGTTGTCGTGTTTGTTGATATTGTTGCGCTTGTTCTAATTTCTCCCTCTCTTGCCTTTTGCGCACTGCGTTTCCAATTAAAACACCAGTTAGTACACTCATTGCATTACTTCCTTATTAGAGAAAGCTTTACCACTGCCGAAAGTAAATCTTGGGCTATAAAGCCTAATATTAGCTGCTAGTGGGGCTTGAGATGTGAGTATATATTGATCGGGAATATGAATCAGGGCTTGCGGCCATGCCTGTTGGGATTGCTGAGCCTTTTTACGTTCCCGCTCCTCCCGAATCCTAGTTCCAATTAACATTCCCAACGCACTAGCTCCCAGAACGCCCATAATTATCAAATTCCTTCGACAAATGTTAAATGGCTGAAAACCACTGGGTCATTCTTTCGTGCTACTGGTTTTCAAAAGAAATAGACGTGCTACATTTTCTCCGGTGCGGAAACACCCAGCAGATCCAGCCCTTGGGCCAGGGTTTTCTGGATGGCCCGAATCAGCATCAGCCGGGCCTGGGTTAAGGCAGGTTCCGGGGTCAGGATTCGGCACACGCCATAGAAAGAATGGAACTGAGAGGAGACATCCTGCAGATACTGGGTAATAAAGTGCGGCGCGCGCAGGCGGGCGGCATCCCGCACCGTGTCCTCAAAACCGTCCAGCAGCAACACCAGGGCTTTTAACACCGCCTGGTCGCGAGGCTCGGTTAAGCTGTCGAACAACAGGGCCAACGCATGCGGGGTCAGACCCGCTTCAAAGCTTTTCAAGGCATCGGCCTGCACAAACGGCGCGGTCATTTCGCCTGTATCCACGTTGGGGGCCGGTTCCACCGCGTTGCGTAAAATGCTGCAACAGCGGGCGTGGGCATATTGCACATAAAACACCGGGTTCTCACTGCTGGCGGAAGCAGCCAGATCCACATCAAAATCCAGCGCACTGTCGGCGGATTTGGACACCATCCAGAACCGGGTGGCATCCACGCCCACTTCATCCACCACATCTTGCAAGGTCAGCATTTTGCGACGCTTCCCCATGCGGGTTCGCTCGCCGTCCACAATCAGGTTTACCAACTGGCCCAGCAACACTTCAAACTGGTTGGGGTCATGGCCCAGCGCCTCAATCGCGCCACGCATGCGGGGAATATAGCCGTGGTGATCGGCACCCCAAATGTTCAGAATACAGTTGTACCGCTCGGCCCGGTTGAACTTGTCGTCGTGGTAGGCAATGTCGGGCGTCAGGTAGGTAAAGCTGCCATCCGACTTCCGCAGCACACGATCCTTCTCGTCGCCGAACTCGGTGGACTTGAACCACAGGGCGTCTTCCGCCTCGTAGGTATACCCCTGGGCGGAAAGTCGTTCCAGCGTCCCACCGATCACATCCCGATCGTACAGGTATTCCTTTTCCGAAATCCAGTTCTCAAAATGAACCCGCAGGTTCCCCAGAAGCGCCTGTTGGGCTTCCAGCAACACTGTTTTGCTGAACGCCTTCAGTTCGGCCTGCAAGGCTTCATCCGCCAGCGCATCCGCGTGATTGGCATGGGCGGCGATAAACCGCTGTTCCCGGCTTTCATCGGACAAATACAAAGCGGAAACATCCGCCACGTATTCCCCCGGATAGGGCAACACGTCCGGCACTTCAACGGATTTCGGCAAAGCGCCCTTGGCCTTCAGCAATTCCACGGCCCGCCAGTAAACCGAGGTGGTGATGTTGCCCATCTGCACCCCGGCATCGTTAATGTAGAACTCGGCGGTTACAAAAGCGCCGTTATGGCGCAAAATACGCACAATCGCATCGCCCAGGGCGGCCCAGCGGCCATGCCCGATGTGCAACGGCCCGGTGGGGTTGGCGGAAACATATTCCAGCAAAATGCGTTTGTCGGCCTGGCTATCGTTCAAGCCCGTTTTTTCCACATGGATAATGGCGGCCAAGGCTTCAGCCAGCATGGCCTCCGTAATCTTGAAGTTGAGATAGCCGCCGATTACGCTGATATCTTCTGGGCGAACGCCCTCCAGACAAGCGCTGATGACTTCCGCGATTTTGGGCGGGGCCATTTTGGTATGGCGGGCCAAAAAGGAAACGTTAACGGCGTAGTCGCCATGCTCCGGGTTGCGGGGCCGTTCCAGCTTGAAGCCGGATAGAACGGACTCATCCACGGCCAAGTTGTTCAAATTGGGGGCGGCCTTGTGCAGAGCGGCGGCCAGTTGCTCTAAAATGCGATGTCTGATCATAAGCAAAACTCTAGCAGAAAATCCGACCGCAACAAAGAACGGCCCGCATACAAAGCGCGGGCCGTCGATAATTCCATAGTTTTTGGCTTTAATCTGGTTTCAGGGATCTTAAAGACACTGGACAGCGAATGATGACGATTGGGGAGAAGCGGAGCCTGTCGGCCTAACCCTCAATCTCATCCGCCTGGATTTCGGAATCCACCGGGCGCGGGCCTTCCAATAAGTGTACTTCCGGTTCCGGGTCAGTGGGCATGTCTTCGGAAGAGACATAGGACACCTTCAGCTCCAATTCCGCCAGATGGCGTCCGCCAACGGAAAATTCGGTGATGGTCTCAAGGGAAATGGTCCACAGCTCCTCTTCGGTTCCATCTTTCTTATAGGACTGGATTTGCAGGCTGTCCCCGTCCACCGCAACCAGTTTTCCTTCGTAATAGCGGTTGAAGGCGCCTTGGCGCACGAATACGAACCTTTTCAACAAAGGCAGCAGCTTACGATACATTCCAGGGTACTCCATATAGCTCACTTTCCATCTTTCCGCAGAATTCGTCTGTTTATTAATCTTAATATATGTTTATACTGGGCGCAATCGCTAAAAACTCATCTGTAACATTTTTTTGGGGATTTTTGGGCTGAAAACCCTTCATTGATATTTATACATCAAAAAGTGTAGAGGTCTACGTCAAGCGTAGCATAACGATGACTTAATCTCGCTTCCGTATTGCTGGCCCATATAGAGGATAATTTTATCCTATTCTGGCCTAAACCCGGTAAACGGTTCCGTTATGGATTGTTAGGGCCGAGGAAGGGTACTGGACGACTGCTATCTATCCCTCTATAATGTCAATCATTACATAGAGGTAGTAGGTCAAGTAGGCAGGTTTCATAATGACACAAGCACCCCCACAGGTAGAAAATGCCGTGATACGGCTTGTACTGGTAGAGGATTACAAACTGGTTCGCATCGGGCTGCGCTCGGTTCTGAACGAGGATCCCCGCATTGAGGTGGTTGGGGAAGCCGAAACCGGCGAACAGGGCATTGAACTGGTGAAACAGCTCAAGCCCGATCTGGTGATTCTGGATCTGGGCCTTCCGGGGATTGACGGGATTGAAGTCACCAAGCTGATCAAGGAGATGGACGAAGAGATTAAAATCGTCATTCTCACTTCTCACGAGGTAGAAGACGAAGTGCTGGCGGCGTTATCCGCAGGCGCCAACGCGTATTGCCTGAAGGAAATCACCTCCAACCGGCTGATTGAAGTCGTGAAATCCGTATACGAAGGGGCCGCCTGGCTGGATCCCGCCATTGCGGGCATGGCCCTGGAAATGTTTTCCAGCAGCGGCATCAAATCGAAAGCGGGCGCAGCGGGCGCGCGAAGCGATCTTCAACTGACCGAGCGGGAAAACCAGGTACTCACGCTGCTGGTGGAAGGCAAAAGCAATTCCGAAATCGCCGACGCGCTTTCGGTCAGCGTACACACCGCCAAAGCACATGTGTGCAGCATCCTGCAAAAACTCTCGGTTCACGACCGGGTTCAGGCCGCCGTTAAAGCGGTGAAAGAGAACCTGGTTTAACCGGCATCCTTTTATACGCAAGCAGCCGGTACATTCAGTTGGCGCCGGCTGCTTGTTGCTTCACCCAGGCTTCCAATTCGGACTTCAAAAGAGGAGAGGGATGGCTCTTAGGGCTTGGTTTCCACATCATCGCAGTCAGAAAGCAAAAGCCACGGCCCGCAACCCATCAACATTGAGCCAGACCTGTTAGAGGAATACAACGTATGGCTGGTCCAAGCATTTCCAACTTGCCGTTGGGCGCTGTGGCGCAAACATTGCGACGTCGGCTCCTGATCATCCCGGTATTATTTATCAGCCTGATTTTAATCAGCGCGGTTTATATCATGTCCAGCCTGGACAACACCCAGCGCGATACGGCCACCCTGGAAGTGATTACCCGCCAGCGCATTTTACGGAACCGATATTTAAACCAGGTGTTTCTGGTCAGCCAGGGCATCCCGTCCCGCCATTACCAAAGCCTGATTGTTCAAAGCAGGCAATCCCTGGAAGCTTTGCAACAAGGCAGCATGGCCCGCACCACCTTCGGCCAGGGAAGCACCCGTATTTCCAGGCCGCCCAGCGAGGAAATCAGCCGGGAGTTGCAACGCAAGCAACGCCTGCTCAACCGACTGGAGGCAGAAACCGACCATCTGCTGTCACTGCCCAGGGCCAGCCGGGAATATCAGGCATCCCTGAACCGGCTGGCGAACCTGATTGATGACTTTGAGGAAACAAGGGGCGATCTGGTCACGTTATACCTGTTGAACGCCCGGGAGAAACTGAACCGGCGCATGCTGATGGCGCTGCTGCTAATTCTGATGACCGGCGGCGTGGGCATTTTGCTGACCCGTCAACAAGCCCACGCCAACCAAATCCTGATTCAGAGCGAAGAATATTTCCGGCAGATTTTTGACGCCGCCCCCATCGGCAAAATCCTGCTCAACCCGGAAGGCCAGTGGCTGCGGGTCAACCCTCCGTTCTGGAAGCTGCTGGGCTATACCCAGGAGACATTGCAAAAGCTGACGCTGAGCGATATCACAGAACCTTCCGATCTGGCGGCGGAAAAAAAACTACAGGCGAAACTCATCAGCGGAGAGTTGCAAACCTACCAGCTCAACAAGCGATTAATTCACCAGGACGGCCATTTCATATGGACACTGGCCACAGGCGGCGCCTTGCGGGATCAAAACAGCCGGACGCTGGCCATTGTGGTGCATCATATGGATATTACCGAACAGCGGGCGACCCTGGAAGCGTTGCAAGGCTCGGAAGCCAGGTACCGCAATGTTTTTGAATCCGCCATGAACGGCATTATCATCGCCGGGCTGGATGGGCATGTGCTGTCGGCCAACCGCTACGCCCATCAAATTTTCCAATACCTGCCCGGCGAGTTGCTTGGGCAAAACCTGACTTTGCTAATGCCAAAGCGCTACCGCAACGCGCATTTGGCGGGCATGCAACGGCTTGCTGAAACGCGGGTTCCGCGCCTGGCGGGCAAAACCCTGGAACTGTCGGGCATCCGCAAGGACGGTTCCGAATTCCCGATTGAATTAAATCTGTCGGTCTGGGAAGACCCGCAAAAAAACATGTATTGCACCGCCCTGATTCAAGACATCACCGCCCGGCGACAATCGGAGGAGGAACGCACGGCCCTGAGGCGCAGCAACCGCGCATTGGGGGAGTTTTCCAGAATCGCCACCCACGATTTGCAGGAACCGTTGCGCAAAATCGGCTTTTACACCGAACTGGTGGCCACCAAGGAAAAAGACAAACTGGACGGGGAATCTCTGCAATACACGCAAAAAATCCTCAGTTCGATTGATCGGATGCAGAGCCTGATTCGGGATTTAATCCTGTATTCGGAAGTCTCGCAGGAAGAGTTGAATATAACCACCGTGGATCTCAACCAAGTGATTCACGCCATTACCCAGGAATTGCGCCCGCAAATTGAAGCATCGGGCGCCTTGGTGCAGTCGGATTCCCTGCCCATCATAGCCGCCGATAGCAAGCTAATACACCATCTGTTCAGGGAGGTTATCCTGAACGGACTTAAATTTTGCCGAAACGGGGTATCCCCTGTCATTCATATTTATGGTAACTTACTGAACAGAGATACCTTTCTTGGACAGGCCGAATTTGCCGAAATCCGGGTTCAAGATAACGGTATCGGGTTCGACAGGAAATACCTGGATCGCATTTTCAGGGTGTTTCAACGGCTTCACGCCCCTGGAGAATACACTGGCACCGGAATTGGTTTGGCAACCTGCAAACGCATTGTCGAGCAGCATCATGGAAACATTACGGCCAGCAGCGAGCCGGGAGTCGGCTCCACTATAACCATTACATTGCCGGTCTGGCAAAACAATATAGAAGAGACAGGGAAATTTCAGTGAGTTCCAATATCAGCCTGAACAAGAGCATTAACATCCTGATTGCGGATGACGATCCGGATGACCGGCTTATGGCGCAGGCCGCGCTAATGCAGAGCCATATTCCCAGCAAAACGTCCTTTGTGGAAGACGGGGAGGATTTGCTGGATTATCTGCACAAACGCGGCAAGTACCAAAGCAACCACATTGAAACGCCGGATTTGATTTTGCTGGATTTGAACATGCCGCGTAAAAGCGGCGTGGAAGCGTTGCAGGAAATCAAGTCCGATGCGGAGTTGCGCCATATTCCCATCGTTGTGCTAACCACTTCCAAAGAGGAAGAGGATATTTACCGCACCTATGATTTGGGCGTCAATTCGTTCATTACCAAGCCAATTACGTATGAATCTCTGGTTAACACCATGAAAATTTTGGGGAAATACTGGTTTGAGGTTGTCCAACTTCCTACCGAAAGAAACGCAGGCTGAGGCCGATCAGTCTCCCATCCGGGTGTTGCTGGTGGATGACGACGAGGATGAGTATATCATCACTCGGCGAATCATCTCGGAAATCGTAGGCCGCAAGCACCTGCTGGACTGGGCCTCCTCGTACGAGCAGGGGCTGGCCATGATTCAGGAAAGTCGTCATGACATTTACCTGATTGATTACCGGCTGGATCAAAAAAACGGCCTGGACTTGCTACAGGAAGCCATTGAGCAGGGCTGCACCCAGCCCATGATTGTACTGACCGGCCAGGAGGCCAGGGAAGTGGATATTCAGGCCATGAAGCTGGGCGCCTGGGACTACCTGGTAAAAGGCCGTATTGACGCCGCCGCGCTGGAGCGGGCCATCCGGTACACGCTGGAGCATAAAAAAGTATTGGACGTGCTGCTGGAAAGCCAAAAGCAGCGCGAAAAGTTTGTAGCCACGCTGACCCATGATTTAAAGACACCCATCAAGGCGGAGTTTCGCATTTTCGAGCTTTTGCTGGATCAGCGGTTCGGCCCGCTGACCGAGGAGCAGGCGCTGGTGATTAATGAAATGCTGCGCTCCAACCGTTTTATGTACCAGATGGTGGACAACCTGCTGACCGCCTTTAAGTTTGAGGAAGGCCAGATGGTGCTGCGGATGGAAACCATCGACCTGAACGAATTGGTGGCCACCACCATTAACATGGACTTAACCGGCCTGGCCGAAGACAAACAGCAGAGCCTGACGCTGGACTTGCAAGCTGAAATACCGCCCATTCCGCTGGATGCGTTGGAAATCAAGCGCGTCATTTATAACCTGGTGCAAAACGCGGTCAACTATACGCCAAAGGGCGGCAAAATTATCGTTCGTTCACGGTTTCAGGATAATCACGCGCTGATTACGGTTGAGGATACCGGCCCCGGCATTGAGGAGACCATTCAGAAAAGCCTGTTTGAGCCTTACGCATCCATGGCCAAACGGTATCGGCACATCGGCACCGGGCTGGGACTTTATATTTCCAAAAAGATTATTGAGGCCCACCAGGGGGAGCTGCTGGTAGACAGTCGATTAGGGGAAGGCAGCCGTTTTACGTTCAGCTTGCCGGATCAGCAAAGCGAAAAAAGCCGACAGGTTACGCTCTAAAACCGCTGTCAGCCTTTTATTTCAGTATGGGTCAAAGCCATCTAAGACCATTGGGCAGTATCGCACCCCTGAAAATTCTACCCATTCGGTTAATTCGTCTTTCCCTCGGACGGGGAATAGTTGGCTTATGCCCGAATTGTTATATTAATAACTGTAACAAATATTAAATTTTTCCTATAGCTCAAACATACTTTCCACGCTTTACCACACAGCTTCCGAATACGAGTTGAGAGGACAGTGCTTCGTAGTTTTATATACTGACGCCAAAACATCTACGATGTCTGCACTCTCCACTGGTAAGGAAGCTTTTTTATTGCTTAAAAACCAAAAGATCCAATTGAATGAATCCAATTTACACGCCAACCGAATAGAGTAAACAAGCCCCAATATCCAATTTTAGGAGGATAGAGAAATGTCAATGTCCAATATCGAGTACTCGTCGCTGAAAAAGAAAGCAGGGCTTCACAACTGGGGATTTATTTCCTCCAAGGACGAATTCGATTTCGATTTGGATGAACTGGAAGATATGGACATGCAAAATGCTTACTCGCCGGAGATTATCCATCAGAACAGCTTTGGGGAATATTACGCGCTTCAGGATTTTGAAGAGTAATCGGATCGCTAGAAAGTACACGAATTAGAACCATGGGAGTCAGGGCCATGTGGACCTTTAATCAAACGCGCGACACTGAAAAAAAAGTACTCGGCTGGCAGGATTTTCAGCCCGATTATCACCAGGACGCCCTGAAACCGCAGGCGGGTGATATAGCGTCAATCGCTTCCTACCTGAGGCGATTGCTGGAAAACTATGAAGAGTCGGAATTCATCAAGTATCTGATTGCACCTTCCCCGATTGCGTTATCCGGCTTTTTCCAGTGCCAGGAAGCCGACATCTATAGCGCCTTACTAGAACTGGAAAGGCAGGGCTACCAAGCCGAAACCAACGGAGGCAGTTCACCCATCGTCCTTTGGGATCCGCTCATCCGCAGAAAAACCATCCGACGGGAGCATTCCGCCTTATGGCAGCATTTTTACCAAATGCTGGCTTCGCCTCGCACCCAAAGCGCCCTTAGTTAAGCTAAAGCAAAAGAGGTACAGAAGGCATGCACACGCAAAACACTGAATCGCGCTTTCAACCGCTAAACCATGACAAGAACCTGGGAAAGAATCGGTTTACACAATATTTTGAGCGCATCAGGCATAAAGCAAGACTGGCGAAGGAGTCCTGTGTGTTTCTACCTAGCATCATCAATCTGTCCCACCTGCTGGATTGCTCCGCGCTGGAGATCCATGAAGCGATGTCTGACCTGGTTGCCAACAAAGGGCATCAATTCCTGACGCTAGGCATGGAATCACCGATTACTGTCTGTGTCGAAGCAAGCTGACATCACCTGATTAAAACGAGAAATCACGCTAAAAGCACCGGCGCAGAAAACGCTTTGGTGCTTTTTCTTTGCGGACTATAGTACTTCGTCCCGCTCTGTTAGAATTCATGCTAAATATTAATTTTTGTTTAAATAACCTAACTGACTAATATACTAGTTCAGGCAAATCAATTATTATAATGCTTGTAATTGGGTTCTTCTTAACACCTCAGCCTCATCCACATTTAGAATAATTTTCCTTTACGGATAGAATGGATGCCATTCAGTGAAGCAGGATTTAAGCCTGCCTTATCAATGGCTAATAAACCACCTGTTCGTAAAGGATTTTTTTTTCTTCTTTAAGTTGTGTTATTTAGCCTGCTACCTACTGGCTAAACAGCCCTTTCATCGAATGCAAAATGCCGTTGCCGTCCACGCGAGTCTCTTTGCCGTGGAACCAAGTTCTGCGTCTGGTTACTAATGGGTTTCCGCTCGCATCCATCACCGAGACATTATTTCCAGATTTCACAACCTGGCTGCCAAACAACCGAGTGGTGCTGGTGGATCGCCCAAAGAACCCGGTTTTCTTCTCCACCTTGTTCCCCAAAGCATCCTGATAACTGGACGAGTTATGACCAAACCACCCCTGCTTCTTTTCTACTTTAAAACCAGGGCCATCCACTACAAGCGAGCCTGCCATTGCTGTAGGTGCCATGGAAAACATGGTCCCCGCCCCTATCAGCGCTGCTGCCATATAAATGCCCAATAGCTTATTAACCGGCATGAGAAACGTCCTTTCCAAAATCGATAGCCCTATTCAATGTTCGTCGAGTATAACTGCATGGACGCAAACTCAACAAACAGGTTCCATAACCCCCTATCCAGTTCAGGCAAGACCTATTGAGAAATCGCAAACACAAAGACCGCCGAGTTTGAGTCAGCGGTCTTTGGTTTAAATAAACCCTTGGCGGAGAGCTATCTTTCCGGGACCTTACAGTCCGAGTATTGTTGCTGTGAGCAGTCTTTTCGGCCGTGTTCGGAATGGGAACGGGAGTTTTCCTGTCACTAAACCACCAAGGAAACTTGTTAGGCGTCACCTTGAGGACTGCATAGACGGCCATTACTGGCCCATTAAATCTCGTATCTTTGAAGCGTCTGTTCTGTTTCTAATAGATGAATCAGTTTATAGGAAAAGCCCTCGTCCGATTAGTACTACTCGACTGCACATGTTGCCATGCTTCCATCTGTAGCCTATCAACCAGATTATCTTCCTGGGGACTTACCGCGTTGACCGCGTGAGAGATCTCATCTTGTGGTGGGCTTCGCACTTATATGCTTTCAGCGCTTATCCGCTCCGAACACAGCTACCCGGCGTTTACCACTGGCGTGATAACCGGTACACTGGCGGTTCGTCCGACCCGGTCCTCTCGTACTAAGGTCAGATCCACTTCAAATCTCTTGCGCACATGCC